>DAOVGD010000198.1 GCA_030672555.1 Desulfobacterales bacterium | reverse complement strand
CAAAAGCGTGAGAAACGGCCCAAATTTCCGCAAGTTTTCGTCAAATAGGCCTGCTATTCTCCTCAAATTTGCGAAAATTTTGTCTCGTTCTCACTCTTTTTCGTTATGGACATAATTCTCGGATAGCCTCCTAAGGAAACTGGACGTTGGAAGAAAATCGAAGGCTGAAGGAACTTAAGTGGAACTTTTTTTGCTCAACTCAACCATAGCTAAAGCCATGCCACTCCTTTTAGCTGCGTTAGGGGGGTTGGTCTCTGAACGATCGGGAGTCATTAATTTCGCCCTTGAAGGGATGATGCTCATGGGGGCGTTTTTCGCTGTTTTCGGGTCTTACTATACCGGAGATCCCTTCTTGGGGATAATGGCGGCGATTGCGGCAGGAGGGGTCATGGGGCTTCTCCACGCTTTTGGAACGCTCATCATGGGAGTTAACCAGCTTGTCAGCAGCATAGCATTGAACCTTTTGGCATTGGGTGCAACCGGTTTTTTGTTAAACCAGATCTTTGGGGTGTACGGCACTTCGCCCTCGGCCCCTTCAGTTGAGTCGGTCCGGATAGGCCCCTTTTCGGTTTCGCCGTTTGTTTTGTTTGCGGGTGTGCTCCTGGTAGTACTGTGGATTTTTCTTTACAGGACGCGAGCCGGGCTTCGGCTGCGCGCGGCAGGAGAAGGTGGCAGCGAGGCGTTTGCCCTTGGCGTAAATGTAAAAAAGATACGCTTTTGTGCCGTCGTTGCAAGCGGCTGTATCGCTGCCGTGGGGGGAGCTTATATCTCGCTGGGCGAAATGAGCCTGTTTATTGAAAATATGACAAACGGCCGCGGATACCTTGCTATTGCGGTGTTAATATGCGGCAGATGGCGTCCTTTCCCTGTTATGTGGTTTGCTCTCTTGTTTGGATTTGCAACAGCCATTTCCGAATATGTACACGTCTCGTTTTCGGACATCCCGTTACAGGTTACGCTTATGTTACCTTTTGTCCTCACTCTGTTGGTGCTTGCGGGCTTTTTTGGAGGGGCAAAGCCCCCGGCGGGACTTGGGAAGTAGTATTTATCGTATCCTTGCAAGTCGGTCCACAGCCGCTTTTACTCCGTGCACCACCTTTGCCAGCCGTTCATAATCAAGGGTGTCGTAGGTGTCACTCCCCGTATGATAGTGAGGATTTCGATAAAAAGCAGTATCGGTTATCATTACTGCAGGATAACCGAATTTGTAAAAGGACCAGTGGTCTGAGAAGTCAATACCAATCACTAATGGTAGGGCGTTAATCGAAAATATCGGAAGGTCTGTTCCCTCTTTGAAACTATCTCGGATTCTTTCTGTTAGCTTCTTGGACCGAAGGTTACCGACCGCTGTGATAAAATTTCCTTCGGTCGGAAACTTTCGGTCCATAAAAGGGAGCGGGAACTCCTGGCTATGGGGGCTATCCACGAAATAGCCGATCATCTCAAGACAGATCATGCCGAGGACTTTTTGACCACTCTTTTTGAGCATCCGTGCGTAGTGGTAACTCCCCATGTTCGCTGTTCTAAACACAGGGGGCTCTTCCAGGCCAAAAGCGACGAAATGGATAACCGGCATCGTCTCCATTGTCAAGATAAGCCGGGCCAGTTCCATAAGACCGGCAACCGCACTGGCGTTGTCGTCCGCACCGGGACTTCCAATCACTGTATCGTAATGTGCCCCTACTACAATGACCTTTTCCTCAGTGTTTGATTCAGAACTTCTTGCAATAATATTCCGATAGGTTCTTCCCCGGTACGGAAAAGGTTGTTCGTTGATTTGGTAACCATGTTGTTTAAAGTTGTCGGATATATACTCTGCAACTCGCTCCAGCTTTTCAACCTCCTGGTAACTCCGGGTCCCAATCTCAACAGAGAGATACCGGACGTCTTCTTCGAGGCGCTTTATACTTTCGCCGAGTATCACGCTATCCCTTTAATGAGTCTATAAACTCATCGACGGAAAACGCGGCCATGGTGACTGCCTGCATGGTCCCCCGGGAACCAAGTTCCACTGAGATTTTGGAAACTACCTTGTTGTCCGGCGCTTCTAAAATATTTACAAAGTCATAAGGTCCGAGCACAGCATATTGGGCCAATACCTTTGCGCCCATCGCTTCAACCTCCTTATTTACCTCCTTAATCCGCTCGGGGTTCTTCTTAATGGTTTTTCGTCCATCATCGGTCAGGGTTGACAGCATTACATAATAAGCCATGGTAATCTCCTTTCTTTTTTAGAAGCATAAGGTTGTTAGATAGAATTTACAGGATGATCAGAGTGTTAAATATAAAGTTGCAAGTTAGAAGTTGCGGGTCAAACAAGGGAATAAAGGATCTTGATAAGTTTAGTTCAAAACAACAGGATGTTAAGATTTGCAATACTCTTTATTGCTATATTCTCAAAACTATTGGTTGCCTGTCAACAATATTCTGAGGCCTCGATCTTTTGTTTGATTTTCTCGCATAGAATGAACTGCAAATCGAGCTCCCTCCCCAAGGCCTCCTGTGCTGCAATGAGGCTTTTATGGTCGATTTTGTTTTGGATGCTCTCACAGATATAGTTTAAGCATATGGCATGCTTGGCCTTCAAGGTGCAGCCGGTTCTGTCCAGAAAGCCGCAAACCGTCGGATGAATCGGTTTGTGATAAAGAGTGCTGCCCAACAGTAGGTTAATTAGTAATAAGATAACATCGTATTTATTTTCTGTTCCAGCACGGCAGCAGTGTTGAGCATTCTCCCCGCATTTTTTACATTCAGTGAAAATGCCTGTCGATAAAAACTCCTCTTGGGTGTTTTGTATCAGTTGCTTTAGTCTTTCAAGCTTGCACGAAATATCTTGATCTTGTGTCAGTTGACTACCGAACGTTCTGTACAAATTGCGGGCCGATTCGATGTTGTTAGAGATATACTGGGTCATAGTCGTTCTTTGATAATATAGGAATTTTTTTAGACAGGATATACAGGATGGTCAGGATATCAAATCACAAAAACCCTGTTAATCCTGTCTGAAGCAACTCAACTTATGATGTTCAATTATACCTCAATTGAGTGGAAATGTTCAATTGAAACCGTCAATATAAAAGACACGATTAAATTAATCGCCTGCGGCGAAACTTTTTTGACAGGATTTACATGATTTTTTTCTTTATCTTTATCCTGATCATCCTGTCTAAAAAAATTCCTATATTATTAAACTAATCGGCTCAAAAAACCGAACAAGATTGATAATCTTAAAAACTTTTGGGAGGCCCCAATGATAATAAAAGATAAAGAAACTCTCAAGGACTTTGAAGTCGAACTCAGACGTAGAGAGGCGGCTGATTTTGAGCGGAACCTCAAGATGTTCGAGGCGCTTTACCGAGAAGCCAGGCAACTTGGGAAAATTCCCGCTGATAGCCCCCTGGAAGGGATTGAAATGGACATTAAGATGGCAAAGACGTTAAACTATGTTTGAAGAACTTCTTGAAAATATAGGCAATGCTCTTGAAGCAGAGAAGGTTCCCTATATGATCGTAGGTGGACAGGCTGTTCTACTTCATGGAGAACCTCGTCTCACAAGAGATGTGGATATCGTGATCGGACTTAAAGCGGATGAATGGACAAAAATTGAATCCCTCGCCAGCAGCCTCGGATTTACCCCCCTGATTGAGGATGTGGCAGAGTTCGTTGAGAAAACATCCGTACTTCCAGTTCACGACAAGGAGGCCGGGCTTCGAATCGATTTCATATTTGCCGTTTCTGACTATGTGCAGAAGGCTCTCACGCGCGTAAGGGTTTTAGAAATAGGAACGGCAAGGGTTCGGTTTGCATCCCTGGAAGACGTTCTCATCCTTAAAGTGATTGCCGGACGTCCACGAGATATGGAGGACGCCCTGACCATTCTGATAAAAAATCCATGGACAAACTTAGAGTACATACGAAAATGGCTCGATGAATTCGATCGTTCGCTCGGGGAAGAGTATAGAAGGAAGTTTGACCATCTCATAAAAGAAGCCGGACTCTAAACAGGTATGCTGGCGGTGAGGTATGATATGAGACATTTGCATAACTGCCATTTTTCCGTGATGCTGCATCAGGCTTCAAATCTTAATCCTCAAAATACCTAATGTATTCCTCCAGTTAAGATTTTCGCCTTCCTTGCCTGACAAAAAAATGTCGCGTTGTGCAAATGTCTCAAGATGCCGCTTAATCGTAACCAAATCAATCACCCGCGATATGGAGATTATTCACCCTCACCCCCATTGGCCCCAGGTAGGCAGATCGTTGCACCGTCTCCCGGGAAAAGTAGATGTTATGCAAGGCGTTGCGCATCGTACCAGATAATGATCCGCCCTTGATGGGCGTGGCAACACCATCCTTAAGTAAATATCCTGTTCGTATCTCGCCGGAAAATGCCCCGGTGACTGGATTGGGTTCAAAGGTGGAAAACCGGAGCAGATGCACTA
>DAOVGD010000010.1 GCA_030672555.1 Desulfobacterales bacterium | reverse complement strand
CCAAGCAAGTGGTTGTCTTCATAGAGAATATTTACGGAAAACTCCTCGACAAAGGAAGGCCCTGGAGTGAAACGTTCTACCCATGAACGCTTTTTTGTGGTATCGTGGGTAGATAGAGGTCGCTTCGGCATATACTGTTCCATAATTCTTAATTAGTACTTGGGATACTACAAAAGCGTCAAATTCGAAATCCGAAACACGAAATTCGAAACAAATTCAAATGACCAAAATTCAAAATATGAAACGATATGATTCGAAAAGTCAAGCTATTGATTTGGAAGAAATATGGTACTGCGTACATATTGAATAAGGTTTTGAACATTTGATATTTGGATTTTGAATTTGTTGAGCGCTGACGCTTCACTTCGTGCCGGATTTCGATATTCGATATTCGGATTTATTCAAGGCACATGCCGTATCCAAAAACGAAATTCTTTTTTCTGTTGGTCCATATATAAACGAAAAGAGTATTTTCTTAAAGATGAAATCGCCCCCCTCAAACCAACCAAGCATAGATTATATGGTCCGCCTGTTCAGGCAAAGCGGCCTTAATCTTTCCGATCAAGCATATCAACAATTCTGGATGTTCCATCAGCAGATCCGCAAGAAAAATGAAGAACTCGACCTGACCCGTATTCGGCGATTTGAGGACATGGTCCTCAAACATTATGTGGACTGCGCCCTGGTCCCCACACTAATTGACCTCCCTTCACCCCTCCTTGATATAGGAACCGGGGCCGGTTTTCCAGGAGTACCGATCAAGATCGTCTCCCCTCATATACAGATCGTTTTTGCAGAGGGACGAAACAAACGGGTGGAGTTCTTGCATGAAATCTGTAAACTTCTCGACCTGACCGGCGCATACATATATCCGCACAAAATCGGTCCCAAGTTAGATTTGGCTGACTTGGACGTTAAAATCAAAGGAGTTATCACCAGGGCGCTTGAGTCGATCGACAAGACATTGCTAAGAATAGCCTCTTTTCTTCCCCGGGGCGCACAAGCCATCTTTATGAAGGGGCCGTCTTGTCAGCCGGAGATCGACAAGGCCGTCGAGCTGATGGGCCAGGAATACGAGTTGTCCGAAGATATCTCTTATTCTATTCCCAACAGTCCGCATCAGCGTCGTTTGGTGGTATTCACCAGGACATCCGCTCCTAGCCGGGTCTTATATTCCTCTGATGAAAGATCCGATACAAGCGCCTTACTCATGGAGAGGCCAGATCTTAATGTAAAAAACATCCATAGCCGGAGCAATCCTTCTTTTAAAACGTTTTTGCACATCTTGAGTGGCCGGGGGGTGAAAAAACGCGGTTTGACTCTGATTTCAGGCCCAAAACAGGTAAAGGAGATAATAGAGGAATTTGCCCCAAGTTGTACAGGATGGTTAACGCACGACAAGGGTGTACCCCCACCTGCCGAAGCCCCGCCTGACCTGATTTGGTACCGTATGAATAAAGAACTGTTTGGCCAGATCGATATATACGGAACCGGCCAGCCGTTATTGTTGGTTAAGGTACCATCAATTGGCAAATGGGCTGACACAAACTGGCCTTCAGGATGTACCCTGTTCATCCCATTTCAGGACCCGGCAAATGTAGGCGCGGTTATCCGTACGGCCGCTGCTTTTGGTGTAGCCCAGGTTGTTCTCTTGAAAGAGGCGGCCAATCCATTTCATCACAAGTCAGTCAGGGCGGCCGGCAGTACCTTGTTCCGCATCCCCTTGCTTAGAGGACCCTCTATTAAAGATTTGCGATCGGGAAAAGTGCCTCTATTCGGACTTTCGCCCAGGGGCAAGAGTGTGGCTGATTTTCATTTTCCTCCTTCCTTTGGCCTTATTCCAGGGCTTGAAGGCCCAGGTCTTCCCGAAGGTGACTTCACCGGAAAGATTCTGTCCATCCCTATGGAACAACAAGTTGAGTCACTCAACGCGGCCACGGCCACCGGCATTGTTCTTTACCTGTGGCGGGCTGGTTGCGCCGTAAGATGAAAAGTGTTATCAAAAGATAATGACAACGCAATCAGAACAAAAAGAGCCTAATCTTTCTGTGGTCATCGGCGGCCTTCGCCTTAAAAATCCTGTAATGACCGCATCAGGCACCTTTGGCTATGGCAAGGAGTTCGCCTCCTTTGTAAATCTGAACACATTGGGCGCTATTGTTGTCAAAGGGCTCTCATTAAAATCCTCCCCTGGGAACCCTCCGGAACGGATCGTAGAAACCGCCGGCGGCATGCTGAATTCCATAGGCCTGGAAAATGTGGGATGGAAAGCATTTGTGCGAGATAAGCTGCCGTTCCTCCGTACACTCAGGACGCCTGCCATTGTAAATATTTATGGTCAAAAGACTTCAGACTATGCGGAATTGGCCGCACGGATTAATGACGAGGAGGGAATAGCCGCCATAGAGGTAAATATATCGTGTCCTAATGTAAAGAAAGGAGGAATGGCTTTTGGTACCGACCCGAAGGTGGCTTTTAAAGTAATTCAGGCCGTAAAAAAGGAGAGCCGTCTTCCGGTAATTGCAAAACTCTCGCCTAACGTAACTGATATCACTATCATAGCCAGAAGTGTCGAAGACGCCGGAGCAGATGCTATCTCACTGATCAACACCATAACCGGCATGGCGGTTGATATAGAAGCCCAGCGGCCGAGACTCGCCAATATTGTTGGTGGACTTTCAGGCCCGGCTATCAAACCGATAGCACTTCGGATGGTGTGGCAAGTAGTTCGTACGGTAAAAGTTCCTGTGATCGGTATAGGCGGGATCATGAACGCCGAGGATGCCTTGGAATTCCTGATTGTTGGCGCCACCGCCATTCAAGTAGGGACCGCCAATCTGATAAACCCATCAGCAACACAAGAAATTATTGATGGCCTCAAAGAGTATCTTTTGAAAAAACGGATCCCCGATATCAACGATCTTATCGGAACT
>DAOVGD010000007.1 GCA_030672555.1 Desulfobacterales bacterium | reverse complement strand
CCCTGTTTCAAAAGCCCTCCCCAAAGAAAAAGACCTCAAAAAAGAAAAAATCGAAAGAAAAGGTTTGTCATACATCTTCCTGCAACTGCGGACAAGAATCTGCACAACCTATGATAGCAAAGGAACCCGCGCTCGTTACTAAAGCATCACATGATCTTTTCCTGCTAACTACCCTAAACCCTGTACAAAAAGAAGCAGTGCGGCATTTCGGCAGCCCTCTTTTGATTGTGGCCGGTCCCGGGACCGGAAAGACCCGTACCATTACCCACCGGATTGCTTATCTGCTTGCCCAGGGGATTGCACGACCAGAGCAGGTATTGGCGGTTACTTTTACAAACAAGGCCGCGCAGGAGATGGGAGATAGATTAAAAGCTCTTATTCAGGATCGAGATATCTTAAGAGATGTTACCATCAAGACCTTTCACGCCCTCTGCCTGGATATTATCCGCTGGGAAGCAGATAACTTCGGCATAAAAGAGCGGTTTGCCATATTGAGCGATGACGAACGTGCCCGCCTTATCAAGACACTGGCGCCGCCCGACTGTGACTCAGGAAAGGTCTCTGACGCAATTTCTATGGCAAAACAGAATCTCCTTTCTCCGGAAGCCGATTGGAAAGAGGTCGTTTCTGACGTCCCGCACGATCTGTTTGGCCGGATTTATAAAAACTATCAGCAGACACTGAATGAGAATATGCTCCTTGATTTTGAGGAACTGATATTTAAGGTGGCCCGTCTTTTTGAATCCCACGACTCGATCAGGAAAAAGTATCAGGAGCGATTCTCTTTTATCTCTGTAGATGAATATCAGGACATCAATCATGCGCAGTATCGGCTTATTCGAGCGCTGGCCCCCGGTAACAATGACCTCTGCGTTATCGGCGACCCGGATCAGGCGATCTATGGTTTCAGGGGTTCGGACGTACAATATTTTTATAAGTTTCAAGAGGATTATCCATCAGCCAAGGTCCTCCGCCTTCATCAGAATTATCGCTCTACCGAGACAATACTGCAGGCATCCGGACAGATTATACGGAATGATGATGCCAAAGATAAGCTCTGGTCCGGGATTCATGGAGATCAATGGCTCACTATCTCACAGCTTCCCACTGAAAAGGCCGAGGCCGAGTTCGTGATCAAGACCATTGAAACAGAGGTAGGCGGCATCAGCCATTTTTCCATTGACAGTCGAAAGATCGAACCCCATGCGGATAAGAAGGAACGAGGGTTTTCCGATTTTGCCGTATTATACCGGATCAACGAGCAGGGGAGGGCGCTGGAAGAGGCGTTTGCCCGGTCCGGAATCCCGTATCAAAGAGTCGGAAAGGAGAGGCTTGCGGACCGCAAAGGGATCGCCGAGATTCTTGCCTGTCTAAGGATGTTGGAGCCACATTTGGGAGATCCGGAACAAAAAAGGTTTCTTCATAAAAGAGACATCCAGGGAATCGAAAATGATGTAAGAAACCTGAAGGACACATTGGAAGGGAAGGGCATTCAAGAAAAAATCGAGGAGATCATTAAAAGGATCGCCTACTTTCGCAAGCTATCCTCGGATAGAGACTTTAACGATAATTTGCGCCATCTTCTCTCGCTTTCAGAACCATTTGGAGACAGTGTAACCGATTTCCTGGCGCACTTGGCGCTGCAAAGCGAAACAGACCTGTATGATCCAAGGGCGGAAAAGGTAACACTGATGACCCTTCACGCGGCCAAAGGACTGGAATTCCCCGTGGTCTTTATCACAGGCTGTGAAGAGGGGCTTATTCCTTATGAACGAAGTAAAGACAAAGCAACGGATGTTGCAGAAGAGAGAAGGCTTTTCTATGTGGGTCTGACAAGGGCCAAGGAAAAGCTCTTTTTGACCCACGCCAAGAAACGCCTCCTTTTTGGTACGAGATTAACTCCGCCTCCGTCTCCTTTTCTGGAAGACATAGAGCGGGAATTGAAAAAATATGAGTCGCCCTTTTCAGGGAAAAAGCGGCAAGAGATTCAGCTTAGTCTTTTCAAGTAGTCCGGCATCAAGTGTTATCGGGCTGTTCGTTCGAATCCTGTAACACACTTTCGTCCCCGATCCACCATCAAAAAAAATGAAAAACCTCGTTGCGCTTGAGAAATCAAGCAGATAGAATGTGTTTGCCGAACAAAACTATCATCAACGAGGTGTAAGCATTATGGCACAAGGGATTCTTCCTTTCAAGTATGAAGCTGAGAAAAAAACGACTGGGATGACAGCGCTGGCAGGCTTGCCGGTCTACCTGGATTTGGCACAGGCAATAGGGTTGTCTAAATCGATTCAAAAACATCTAAAAATTCGAGCAGGCGGTCAGGGGTGGACCGACAGCCAGATGGTTATCGCGCAGTTGCTGTTAAATTTAGCGGGTGGCGATTGCGTAGATGACATAAAAATTCTTGAAGGAGATGACGGATTTTGTGAGGTATTAAGAAAGTCGGAGATGCATGGTTTGAGGCGTAAGGTCCGTCGGGCATTGGAGAGGCGGTGGCGCAAGGGGAAAGAACGATCTGTCCCATCGCCTTCAGCGATGTTTCGATACCTGTCTGCATTTCACGATGAAGAACAGGAAAAGCTTCGCCGTCCGGGCAAGGCCTTTATTCCGGCCCCGAATATGAATTTGAGAGGTTTGGTCAAGGTCAATAAAGACTTGTCAGGATTTGCACAGGCGCAAAATCCACAAAGTACGGCTACTCTGGACATGGACGCAACGCTGGTTGAGACTAACAAGTCAGATGCGCTATTTTGTTACAAAAGTTTTAAATCGTATCAACCACTGAATACGTGGTGGTTTGAGCATGGCATCATCCTTCATACAGAGTTTCGTGATGGCAACGTTCCGGCTGGATTTAAGCAATTGAGAGTATTTAAAGAGGCTCTATCATGTTTGCCTGAAGGCGTGAAGAAGGTCCGATTACGTTCCGATACGGCAGGTTATCAGCATGACCTGCTCAAGTATTGCGAGATGGGAAAAAACGAACGTTTTGGTAGAATAGAGTTTGCCATATGCTGTGATGTTACAGAGAGTTTTAAAAAAGCAGTGGCTGAGATTGAGGAGTCGGATTGGAAACCGATATACAAGATAATCAATAACAAGCCGGAAAAGATAGACACAGAGTGGGCCGAAGTCTGTTTTGTTCCCAACGCGATCGGCCATAGCAAGAAAGGGCCTGAATATAGATATCTGGCCAAGCGCGAGGCAATGGCAGAGCAGCTGGAGCTACCCGGGATGGAGCGACAATTGGAACTGCCCTTTCCAACGATGCAGATAACAGGGAACAAGTACAAGATATTTGGAATAGTTACAAACATGGATTGGGATGGAGAGGAACTGATCCACTGGCAGCATAAGAGGTGCGGCAAAAGTGAAGAAGCCCATGCGGTAATGAAAGATGATTTGGCAGGAGGCAAGCTGCCTTCCGGGGACTTTGGTGAAAATGCGGCATGGTGGTGGATCATGATAATGGCTCTGAACCTGAACGCAATAATGAAAAGCCGGGTTCTGGGCAAGTCCTGGATTCCAAAGAGAATGAAGGCTGTTCGCTTTAAGTTGATCAATTTGCCGGGCCGGGTGCTTGAATGTTCCCGCAGTCTGTTTATACGACTGACGAAGGGTCATCCGTCGTTTGTTTTGCTGGTCGAAGCCCGAAGAAAAATCGCGATGCTTATGCCGGCGCCCGGGGGATAAGCGGGCAAGGCTTTTTGCAACCTGGATATGACCATTGCAGACACAACCGGCTGGAGACGTATGTCCGAAACTGGCTCTATAAAGCGTTTGTCGTCAGCCAATGAACAAATTGCTCTCCGGCGAAGGCTGATTTTTTAAAAAAATCTCGACTGACCATAATAATGCCCCACATTCTAAATTAGGTGGTGGATTTGGGTTCGTATCCTTACCTTGACCGGAACGTTTATGTTTGATACGCTGAACAAAAAAACACATGATATATAAGGCATATTATGTGTGGATTGTAGCTTTCTTATTCCTAACACTTGAATCGGAGAGAACACAATGCAAGTGCACGAAGTAAAAATAAGAATTCCTCATGAAGTGTTATTAAATCTCCGTAAATCACGTGGTGAAGTTGCCGAAGATATCAGGCGACAGGCTGCCATTCGTTATTACAAGACGCGAGTACTCTCATTGGGAAAAGCAGCAGACTTGGCGGGGATGAGCAGGTTTGAGTTCATTGATTATTTGCGTTTCAATGATGAACCTGTTTTTGACTACACGGATGAAGAACTCGAAGAAATCAAACAAGATGCGGTAGAATTGGAGAAGATTTTGAAGTGAGCAAAATCGTAATATCCAATACTACGCCAATAATATCACTTTGTTTGACCGGATATGAGTTTATTCTTAACAAACTCTTTCACCATATAGTGATACCACAAGCCGTTGATTTGGAATTGAAAGCTCTCGATAAACCAGGATCGACTTTTAGCAAACTGGAATGGGTTGAAGTCGTTCCGGTTCAGAACAAAGAGATCCTTCACTTTCTCAAAAAAGATATTGACGAAGGTGAGGCAGAAACAATCGCATTAGCAAAACAGATGAATGCAGATGTTGTCATCATAGA
>DAOVGD010000156.1 GCA_030672555.1 Desulfobacterales bacterium | reverse complement strand
AATCGCTTCCTCTCCCAATATCATCAATAGTGCCCGGTGAAGGGCATCTTCCTTTGAGATTTTGTCGCTGTGCATCATCTTCATGGCATACCGGACCATATTTATCCCATCGCGGACGCTGTAAATCTCATCCGCGACATGGGCCCGCTGAAGAAAATCAACCACATATTCCAGAATCTCTTTGTCGCCAAAGGGGAGATTTTCTTTTAAAATCAGAAGCTCATCATCTCGTTCCGGAAAGTCGATAAAGATCTGCGGTTGTAACCTTGAATGAATATATTCAGGGATTTCATATGTAGAAGCATCGTCGTTCATTGTGACGGTAAATCGAAAATCAGGATGTGCCCTTATTGTAAGGCCGGTAATGATCGACTCCACATACCGACGATCATCCAATAAAGGCGCAAGCGATGCCCACGATTTTTCACTCATACGGTTACCTTCGTCTAATATACACACGCCCCCCCGGATCATGGCGGTCACCAAGGAAGAGGCAGCATATTTGATGGCGCCGTCTCCGCCCATGACAGGAGTCACTATAAGATCTTCAGGTCGGGTATCCATCGTGGCCTGAAAAAGGTAGACCTCTCGTCCCAATTGACGTGCCGAAGCATATCCCAACGTTGTCTTTCCCACCCCTGGTTTTCCGATCAGCCGTGGATTAAAAGGTAGGTCTTTTTCATGAATAACCATCCAGGCAGCAAGGACCTGCTTGATGAGATCGTCCTGTCCCACCCACCGGAGCGGAAGATCCGCAGGCCGGGCAAGCATCAGAGGGATGCCATCTATGGTATGTGTTTTGGCAGTGTTTGTTGAGCTCATGTAAGCGAATCCTTCCTTATTATATTAAATTTTGATGGCTTCGTAAAAAGTCTCGTTGCTTTTCTTATTGATCCGTTCAAAGAACGCCCTTACTCTATCCAGGTCCCCGGTGCGTGAACAGGGCGGAAGCGCTTGCATAAAAAAGCGTCCGTAACCCTTTGTGTGAATTCGGGGATCTAAGACAGCGACCATTCCGGTATCTTTTTTCGTCCGGATCAGTCGCCCGAACCCCTGTTTAAAAAGAATGACTGCCTGCGGCACCTGATACGTCATAAAAGGATTTTTATTCGCCTTTCGAATCTGTTCCAGTTTTGCCTGTGTAATCGGGTCGTCCGGAACGGCAAAAGGGAGCTTGGTGATAACCACACATTCGAGGGCCTTGCCCGGAACATCGATTCCCTGCCAGAAACTCGATGTGCCAAAAAGAACTGAGTTTTCAGCTTGTTTAAACCTTTCAAGCAGAGCAAAACGGGGCAGATCGCCCTGTTTAAGGAGCGTCATACCGGAAAGGGCATCCTTAAGTTTATCATATGTCCTGTTGAGGAGGTGATAACTGGTAAAAAGGACAAAGGCCCTTCCCCCACAAATAACAAGAATCTCTTTTACTATTTCCGGGACCTTGGCGTTAAATTTCTGATTTTCAAGACCCGGATCAGGCATATCCCTCATACTGTAAAGGAGCGCATGATTTTGATAATCAAAAGGGGAGTCGACCTTTAGTTCGTCTCCCTCCTCAAATCCGATACGTCCTTTAAAAAATTCAAAAGAATCGCCAACAGAAAGGGTCGCCGAGGTCAGAATAACCCGGGACGTCTCTTCAAATAGTTCCTGTTTTAAAATCGGCGCTATCTCTATCGGGACCATCTTGGCCGCCACCCGGTGTCCACCCTTTCTCCTTTCCTGAATGTCCACCCAGTAGACATGATTTTCAAGGGCCTGGCTTAAGAAAATCTCCAGGTCGCTTCCGATCTCCACGCACCTCATGCGGCCCGCATCAAGTTCGGCCCTCTCCTCCTCATCCTTGGTCCCGTCCAAGAGCTTCCCGAGGATGTGATGAAACTCCTTTAAAGGATCGGCCAGGGTGTTGGGCACAAAACCTTTGGCCAGAATCCTGTGTGTGCCGGGTTTACCTTCCAATTTTATCAGAATATCTCCAAAAAATTGTCTCTGGCCGATATCGACCTGCTCGATTATTTTTTTCACTTCGCCGGAAAGGGCCTCTGGAGTCTTTGCATAAGAAAGGAACCCCTTTTTCGTCTTTGGATTGTATATCTTGTCAGTCAAATACTTCAGTCGAAAGTTCGAGACCTCACTTCCTAAATAGTTGGTCGCAACATCCTCGATCAAGTGGGCCTCGTCAAATACTATAGCGTCATATTTCGGAAGTACGCGATAGCCGGAAGCGATATTTGCAAAAAAGAGATGGTGGTTGATGACTAATATCTGCGCATGTTGTGCCTTTCTCCGGGCATGGGTATAAAAACATCGTTCAAAATAGGTACACTTTTTTCCCATGCAAAGCTCTGTCTCCCGGCAGAGGTTCCGCCACATGCCCGATGGCACTTCAAAATAGAGTTCAGACCGTATGCCCTGTTTTGCAGTAACCGACCACTTGAGGATTCGGTCCAACGTACGGATCTGTTCCTTGCTGTCAAAGAGTCCTGCGTTTGCCGACCGATAAAGCCTCCTCAAACACAAATAGTTCTCACTCCCCATCAAAAGAGTGTACTGAAAATCGATTCCAAGCACCTTTTCCAAAAAAGGGAGGTCCTTTCGGACCAATTGTTCCTGCAGTGTCTTGGTGTAGGTAGAAATAACGACCTTTTTTTGCTCGTCTTTTGTCCATGCGATAAAAGGAATCAGATAGGCAAGACTCTTACCCACCCCTGTGCCTGCTTCCACCACCAAGTGCCGCTCGTTTTTTATTGCGCGAGCTACACCCTCTGCCATGGCGATCTGCTCATGACGTACCTCGTACGACGCAAAGTGCTTTGAAAGGAGCCCGTCAGGGCCCATGATGGACTGGATGTTTGGTTTCATTTCGTGAGGAAGGTATCAAAAAAAGAGAGGTATGTAAATATGCCTGTTTTTAGGCAATGAAGTGCGGTTCACCCTCCGACACCGAAGTGCTCAATCGGTATTCTCTTGACAGTAAATCCTTCTCTGGAAAACACCGCCTGAACTCCCTGTTCGACTTTGGGGCGATCCGCCAGCATCTCCTCACGTTCGACCGCGTCAATATAGTTGAGATCAATATCAACCGACAGCCGGGGAATGTTGAACACGAACAAGTTTAGTGCAGAACCACCTTTCAGAGCCAGTTTCCCTTTGAGAAAAGGATGCGAATTCAATGTGTTCAGAATGTTTAGCAGGTGGAGCACTTTTTCGATCACATCGGCTCTGAAGCCAGTTGATTCCGCAACCGGTAAAATCTCTGATGGTGAAAATATCACAACACTTCTCCCCAGGATTGATTCAGTATTTCGTCCGGCACCATCAAGTTCCATTCCTTGACCCACCGGCCACCTTTGCGCTTTCCGCGTATCAGATAATGGGGTTGCCGGGGACGCAACTTACATAAAGGTTTCAGGTGGACATCATCAACCATCAGGGCTTCCTTATGCTGTTCCAGGAAAAACCCAACTTTTGCGGCGGTGGTCGCGTTTTCCAAAAGCAAGCTATACTCGACCACTTGGTCTATGTCGAAAAACTCGACCGATTCAAGGGACCGCCATATCTCTTCCCAACTCCCGGTCAGTTCCGGCCGATCCAGCACATCGACAAGGGTTCTTTCAAGGCTGGTTACACGTAGCTCTACTCCGGAACGCTTGTGACGGGCGACACCAAACGTCTCCTTGCCTTTAGCACGAAGTGATTGCGGCACGGGCACCCCTCTGATTTCATAAGACCGAAACTTGACCGGGAGAGACTTTCGGGCGGTCAAGTAGTGCAGCCTTGTGTAAACCGAGTATGCTTTTCCGTGGAATTCCAGAGCGGTATGGTATGCAAGAACGGCATCTTTGGTCATTTTTGCGGCCAAAAGATACGGATCAACCGGGCTTGAATCAGGAGAAGAGCCAAAAGGGACAACTGCATACAATCCGCGTCGAACAGGTACTATTCGGCCTTGTTTTCGATAGTATGTCAGAAGCGCTTTCCGGGTATTCGGCTTGCCGGAACCTTTCTCAGAAAGAAAAAAATCCAACTCCTCTACCGTGAACACATCGTGTTGTGATAGAAACTCGATCAACTTCATAATCCAGTCCTTTTGACTTTCGGTCGACTTAGTTATAAATAATTTACAACTATTTCGCATTTTTGTCAAGTAGTTGCCGCAGGTTTTTTGACAAATGAGCAAGATAGGGCTAATTTCTTTAGTACCATTTCGCAGTTATGTCAAATTGTACCCCATTTCTTATGGATATCTCAACTTGATGTCACGTGATCCCGCATCGATGAACACTACTTTTTATAATTTTATGAATGTCTTGGACATCCCTCCTGCGGCGTCCGCATTAGCAGGAAAAAGAATCAGCTACCTGACGCTCGGATTTAATCTGCGGCACCCTTTCGATGCTTTATGATAAGGAAAGTTGAGAAATGGTTCGAATTGAAGGTATCAAAATGATATATAAATATTTCTTGGAGGGCGGTGTGTTACGTATATAGCAGGTATACGTAATCCAAGTCGGATGGCTTCAGCCACGAGTTGCAACAGCTATTTTGGATCTCTACTCTGCCTTTTTACGTTATTTACAACAAACTGGTTAAGAGCCCTCGCCTTTGGGTTGTCCCATTTGGCTGCAAGTTGACCCACACCGTATGCGGAAATTACAAAGTGTTTCTCCTCTGTTTGGTCAACAAGTTTGACAATTATTTTTGACTTGCTCTCATAGTAAACAGTGTCAATGGCCTTTTGTATGTCTGTGATTCCCATGAGCCAGCATATTTGGGGGACTAAGAACCAAGCATTCCCCTGGTCATCCCTGATTAGGGTCAAGGGATTGCCTTGGTACGTCACTGAGGAGTGCTCGCTCGGTTGGATATATCTATAGGGCAACTCCTCTCTCTGCAAGTAGACGGCTATGCCCTCGGTTCTACTTACCTCCACAGGAAGTTCCAGCCATTCTTGATCGGGTTTAGGGGCAATCTTGCCAACAGACTTAAACCTGACCAGCAAAGGTTTGGCTTCTCCCGGTGAGAGTTTACCGATTCTTGCGGGGACGAACTCTTCCTTCGTGTCGGAGAATTGCCAGGTCCCACCAGGAAAAAGAAAGTTGTGAGTCTTGAACAGAGCCATCACAGTCTTTTTTTCGTCTTTCGCTTGAAACAGAGGTTTTTCTGCGGGCCTTGGAAGCTCTAACTCTACGCGCTCGAATTCCTTCTTCAGCCCTCCTGTGAGCACATAGATTTGGATATTGAAGTGGGTTTCTTGAGAGCGATTTGATACAAATAAAAGCGTTTCCCCGTAGTTGTAGTGCCTGTCAAACCTGAGCACATTCGGATGTGGAACAACAGCGGGCCTGAACCTCTCTTTTATGTGTATCTCATAAAGTTCTCTTCCCAATATGTCCCAGAATCCCAATACCGAGCCCACTGTCACACATAACACCAGCACAGCTACGAATCTTTTCACAAGCGATTTGATCGTCTGGACGATGGCTTGGGGTTTTGGCATGATATGTTCCTCCGAGTGGCAAGAGTGAGGGATAAACAGGTCTGTACCCTGTACAGCAAATGATCTAACTAGTCAATATCAGAACACAAAAAAGCCCCCCATCCCCATTGGGAGGGGTGAAAGGGTTCTTCAATCAGCAAATTGATTGTATTAAGAACAACACGCCGGATGGATAGGTAGCGACACGTCAAATTGTCTCCCACGTTCTGGATGTTTGTTACCTGACCGTCAACAAGGCTGACGCACCCCTGAAAGTTATGGCAGATTCCTTACCATCATCGAGACTGTATTCAGGCAAAATCCGGTTATTGATATCTTGCCAGTACTTAGGGAAGCTATCTAAAGACCTCGGTTACAGATATGATTTATGTATACGTAACACTCCACCCAAGAAAAGTTTTGATATCTTTTTGGTACCTTCAATTCGAACCACTTCTCAACCTTCCCTATCATGCAACATTGAAAGGATGCCATGAGATTAAATCCCAACGTCAGGCAACTGATTGTCAGTCCCAATCCTGGTCATCTCAATCTAAGTCTATTATTTCTTGCAAATTAATAGGTTATGATATAGAGGTTAATTCATAAGCAATCGATTTAAGGGGTGTTTCAAAAACTTGGCGAGATCTATGAAATCTATTTTCTCGATGGGAAAAAAGCCCGATTTTTGATTATGAGGAAGTGAATGCTCAAGTCGTATTTGAAAAAGATATTTGAACCTGCCAATCAAGGAGATGCTCGAGAAGAAAGTTACTATCCGACCCTTGACGGGTTGTTAAAAGATTTTGCACGATCCTCGAATAAGAAAAATATTCACATCACCCCGCTCCCCAAAAAGACCGAAGCCGGCAATCCCGATTTTAGAGTCTGGGACGGAAAACAACATATCGTTGGCTATATTGAGGCGAAAGCGCCAACCGTTCAAGATTTAGATCGAATAGAAGATTCAGAGCAGTTAACACGTTATCGGCACACATTCCCGAACCTGATATTAACGAACTTTTTTGAGTTCAGACTTTACCGCAACGGTGTGCTGATTGACAAAGTTTCAATTGCCAGGCCTTATATTGTCTTTCAACTTCAAACTGTTCCACCGGTTGAAAAAGAACCCGACTTTTTCAAACTGCTCGAAAGATTTTTTTCGTTCTCCCTGCCAAAGGTGTATGATTCAAAAGCTCTGGCAATTGAGCTGGCAAAGCGGACGAGATTCTTGAAAGATGAGGTCGTTGCCGAAGAATTAAAGGAGGAAGAAGGTAGAGGACGAGGTTTTATCCTGGGATTCTACGAAGCATTCAGACAGTTTCTCATCAAGGGACTTTCAAAAGAGGATTTTGCCGATCTCTACTCTCAGACGATCACTTACGGGCTTTTTGCCGCCCGTACCCGCTCAAAAAACGGGTTCAACCGGAAACTTGCCTACGACAATATTCCGCGTACCATTGGCATCTTAAGAGATGTTTTCAAGTTTATTTCTTTTGGAGATGTGCCGCTTCAAATGGAGTGGATCATCGACGATATTGCGGAGGTCCTGGCGGTAACGGATGTCAAAAAACTGCTTCATCACTACTTCCGCGAAGGCAAAGGAAAAGATCCGATCGTCCATTTTTATGAGACCTTTTTAGCGGAATATGATCCCAAAACAAGAGAAAAACGGGGCGTTTATTATACCCCGGAACCTGTTGTTTCCTATATCGTCCGTTCTCTCCACCATATCTTAAAAGATCGCTTTGGCAGATCAGATGGCATCGCAAATGACACCGTGACGGTCTTAGACCCGGCAGCAGGTACTTTGACCTTCTTAGCGGAAGCGGCAAAGCTGGCGGCAGAAGAATTTGTCTCTAAATACGGCGAAGGCGGAAAAGAAAAATTTATCGAAGGGCACATCCTTGAAAATTTCTATGCCTTTGAATTAATGATGGCACCGTATGCTGTAGGGCACTTGAAAATGTCATTCCTTTTGGAAGAACTTGGCCACAGTCTCAAACAAGACGACAGGTTCAAACTCTATCTCACAAGTACGCTGGAAATGGAAGATCTTGAGCAATCGGAACTGCTGGGCACGGCGTCCCTTTCCGAAGAATCACATTTAGCCGGACGAGTTAAAAAAGAACAACCCATTCTGGTGATACTGGGCAATCCGCCATATTCCGGGCATTCGGCAAACCGGGGGAAATGGATAGATGACTTATTGAAAAAGGGATATATCCATGAAAATGGCGTCAGAGATAACGGGTACTATCAGGTTGATGGAAAGCCGCTTGGAGAGAAGAACCCAAAATGGTTGCAGGATGACTATGTTAAATTTATCCGTTTTGCCCAGTGGAAAATAGATCAGGCAGGAGAGGGCGTTTTAGGTTTTATCACCAATCACAGCTATCTCGATAACCCGACCTTTAGAGGGATGCGCCAGTCTCTAATGAACAGTTTTAATGACATCTACATCCTGGATTTGCATGGGAACAGCTTAAAAAAAGAGCGGTGTCCTGATGGCTCAAAAGCTGAAAGCGTGTTTGATATTCGGCAAGGGACAGCTATTGCGCTGTTCATAAAGGAAAAAGGCCTGCCTGTGCGTGCCCGCACGCAGACAGGTGAAAAGAAAAATAGAAAAGTTCATCATTCGGAAGTATGGGGGATAAGAAAGAAAAAATACGATTTGCTTTTGAAAAACGACATGACAACAACGAAATGGAAAAGATTGTCGCCAAAATCTGAATTTTATTTTTTCATTCCGAGAGATGAAAGATATCTTAAACTTTATGAGAAAGCACCAAAAATAACAGAGATATTTCCTCTTAACGGTGTTGGAATGACAAC
>DAOVGD010000208.1 GCA_030672555.1 Desulfobacterales bacterium | reverse complement strand
TCTAACTCCCACCGGCGCCGGTACCGCTGACTTGGATGATTGGCCCGACGTGTGCCGATGCCCTTTGCTTGTTTTGATGTTCGGGGGGGGGTGTGCCGGCTCTACAGGTGGAGGGATGAAAATGGTTCGAATTATGGTGGTGTTAAAAGCCGCCGGACGTGAACTGCGGAAGATGGCCAAGCCCCGCTTGATCGCACCGCTTAAGATAGGAGAAGCCACTGTTGAAGAAGTAAAGGTTGTGAATATACTGACCTTTGTCATCCTCTTTATGGGACTTTTTGTGATATCAGCTCTTTTGCTTTCTTTCTTTGTTCCGGATCTTGTTACTGCAATTGCGGCATCAAGCGCAACAATAGGCAATATTGGCCCTGGGCTGGCAGGAGTGGGGTCTATAGAGCACTATGGTTGGATTCCTATTCCGGGCAAATGGATACTTATTTTCTGCATGCTTTTAGGAAGACTTGAAGTCTATACCGTGTTGATCGCCCTCCACCCTGCAGCGTGGAAAAGTTGAGAATTGTCATTTGTCATCTATCATTTATCATTGGACATTTATCATTAAAAATCGGTTTAACTCTTATACTTGAAGACCATATATTCTATTGCCTTTACAATGACAAATGATCAATGATCAATGGTCAATGATCAATGACAAGTGATTGTGGTTATTCGACCAAAACAACCTGTCCCGGATAAATAGTGCTGTGTTTACTGAAGCTGTTGACGCGAAGTAGATGAGTTAAGGTCATATTATGCTTTTTGGCAATCCAGGTTAGGTTGTCCCCTGATTGCACGCGGTACGCCTTTTTGTTTTTAGCCTGAAGTGTACTTCCTCGCTCTGTAATTTTAAGGATTTGTTTAGCATAAAGACGAGTAGATTTCAAACCGTTGAGCCGCTGAATCGTCTTGGTGGTGGTATTGAACCTCCGAGCAATAAGCCATAGAGAGTCGCCGGTCCTTACACGATATTTTCCCCCGGGAAGGAGCTGATAATTCGAGGCAACAAGTCTTCTTCCACCTCTTCCCCTAACTGGTATCTTTAGCTTTTGCCCGGGTCGAATGAGATGTTTCCGCCGGATGTTGTTCGCGCTCGTAATTGCCCGGACACTAGTCCTATATTTCAAGGCAATGAGATATAAGGATTCCCCTCTTCTAACCCGGTGGTATATATAAGACTTTTGTGGCGGGGTCCATTTCGGTATCTCATTTAGCTTCGCAAGCAAGACCTCTCCTGCTCCTAAAGGAACTTTGAGAGAATACGGAGTATCCGGTGTGGCCTTATACCGCAGTTCAGGGTTTAACGCTATGAGATCTTTAGAGGATACTCCTAACTTGTCTGCAACTGTCTTTAATTGAACCTGCTTTTCAATCTTCACAGTTTCATAAGGAATCGGTTCGTCCAACTTCTCTAAGACGATCCCATACTTAGCCGGGTCTTTTAGGATATGCAGCGTAGCCAAAAATCTGGGAACGTACCGTGCGGTTTCGCCGGGGAGCTTCTGGTAGAGATCCCAGAAGTTGTCCAAATAATTGATCTTCTGGTTGCGAATTACCCTTAAGACAGCGCCTTCACCGCAGTTGTAACCGGCAAGTACCGTTGTCCAGTCTCCAAATATATGATGCAATTCCTTTAAATAGTCGATGGCGGCAGCGGTTGCTTTTTCAGGATCTAATCGCTCGTCAATCCATGCATCCCTGTTTAAACCGAATTTATAGCCGGTCGAGGGGATAAACTGCCAAAGGCCAAGTGCGCGGGCACGGGACAATGCCCTGACCTTAAATCCACTTTCAATAAGCGGTAACCAGGAGAGTTCTTCCGGAAGGCCTGCTTCTTTCAAAGCTTTTAACATTTCTCCCCTGTATCTGCCAGAACGTTGATAGGACTCTACAAAAAATCTCCGTTCAATCCCCTGGAACCGTTTAATCTCTTTCTCAACATGTTTGTTCATGATCAACGGTATTTCTTTATGATTCCCGTTGAGCACGGTATACCTGGAGGCATATATTTCCAGAATTCTTTTGGAGATCATGAAGCGCAGATCTTCTTTTTGTTGAATCAATTTAGGAATATTGTCAGGATCTACATTTAATATAAGTGTATAGGACTGGTCCAAGGCGTCAATTGCCCTCTCCAGGTTCCCTTCACCCCAAAACTCCTGGGAGGCCTCACAAAGTTCCAACGCGGCATCAAGAGAACTCTGCGCCTTTTCCCCATTCTCCTCTTTAGGGGTGTCGCAACTTACATTGGTTTTTGAGGTGGTGGTTGTCTTTCCGTCTATATCCCCGTTTATATTCTCGATATATTCCGCATCCACCCCATCGAGAAGATCCGGAGATTCCGTGTCATTATTACTACTGACCGTCTGTATATTGACAGGGGCACATCCAACAATCAAACACATACCAAGAAGAAAAACCATACATCTGCACATAGTAACTTTCATAAACACCCACCTTTTGATATTGTATATCAATACATTCGTAGCTTCGTAGCAAGGAAATCGTTGTCTTGTCAAGGCTTATGGTTTTGAAGTGATGCGAAATTCATTCCAAAATTTCAAAAAATCTGTTAAATACATAAGATGCTATGAGGAATATAGGAAAAATTCCTATTGCTTTGTTATATAATCGGAACATTAAACGTAATTGTTAACCCTGAATGTAAAAAAACTCATTAAAATTTTTTTACAAATTCCTCATACCACATTTTTTAATCTGAAGGTTAAAATGGACATAAAAAAGTTAAAACAGTTATTAGATTCTGTACATTCCAGTCAGGTATCTGTAGACGAAGCCTTGGCACAGTTAAAAGATCTCCCCTATCAGGATATTTCCTATGCACGGGTCGACCACCATCGATCCCTAAGAAACGGATTTCCCGAAGTGATATTTGGACAGGGGAAATCGATTGAACAGATAATCGGCATTATGGAAGCGATGGTCTCACAAAATGACACAGTAATGGTAACCAGGCTCAAAAAAGAAAAGGCTGATGTTATCACCAAACGATTTATTGACAGTATATACCATACAGATGCAAAAGTCTTGGTATATTCATCAAAACCTATCGAAATAACCGGAAAAGGGACTATTGTGGTTGTTACTGCCGGGACATCTGACATCCCAGTGGCAGAAGAGGCTGCTATAACAGCTCAAACTATGGGAAACCACGTAGATACGCTGTATGACGTAGGTGTAGCCGGCATTCACCGGCTGATAGATTACAAAGATAGCCTTGAGCAAGCATCGGTCCTAATAGTTATCGCTGGTATGGAAGGCGCGCTTCCGAGTGTAGTCGGCGGCTTAGTGGCCAAACCGATTATCGCGGTGCCAACCAGCACGGGATACGGGACAAGCTTTGGCGGTCTTACCGCCCTATTCGCCATGCTCAATAGCTGCTCCTCCGGGATTGCCGTGGTAAACATTGACAACGGGTTCGGTGCAGGGTATGTGGCTTCCCTTATTAATAGAGTGTAATCGTTGAGTAGTCGAGTGGTCAAGTAGTCGAGTCGTTAACCCTTGACCACTCAACCGCTGACGGCTAACTGCTTATTTTATTGTCAGATACGGCCTCAACTTTTCCAGCTTTTTCTTTCCTATCCCCCTCACCTTAAGAAGATCATCCAGGTTCATAACCGGCCCCTGTTCCTCTCTAAATTGAACGATACGTTCGGCTAAGTGTCTACCTACTCCAGGAATGACATCTAAGCTTTCTGAATCCACATTGTTTATATCCAACGGGATGCCGAGTACTAATTGACCGGCCGCATCCATATCTGCAATCTCTATTCCCGCCTCATACTCATTCTTCTTTACCACTATTAATCGATCACCACTCTCCAAGGTCGGTGTCCTGTCGCAGGTTTTAAGAACCAATCCCTCGACGATACCGCCCCCCTCTTGTATGGCTTCAACACAAGAAGGGTTCTTATCAAACGAATAGACCCCCGGTCTTTTTACCATACCCTGGACTTCTATAAATACCTCATGAACCTGATCGCCTTGTCCAGCACCTCTGTTGTCCTGTGAAAAAGACAAAGGGCCGCTCAACGGTCTCACAAAATAGATCATTAAAATGATGAGACCGATGAGAAAGGCAATGAGCTGCTGGTCTCTGTCAAAGGATATCAAGGTGAACCTTTAGAATTATCATTTAACATCTATCATTGGACATTTATCATTAAAAATCGGATTAATTCTTATACTTGAAGCCCATGTAATCTATTGCCTTTACAATACATTTTGCAGAAAGTGCTACTGTGGCGCTAAAGTTCTTAAATGATAGATGACAAATGTGAAATGATCAATGATCAATGATCAATGAGAGTTTTATTAAGCTTTATCCAATTCAAACGCATCATGTAGTACCCTAATAGCCAACTCAGTATACTTTTCTTCAATAACACAGGAGACCTTGATTTCAGATGTACTGATCATCGTAATATTAATATTCTCTTTTGACAGGACAGAAAACATCTTGGCCGCAACACCTGCATGGCTTCGCATCCCTACTCCTATGATGGAAACCTTTGCAATATTTTCATCACTATAAACACCTTCCGCACCGATCTCATCTGCCAGATTCTGCTGTATATCCAAAGCCTTTTTATAGTCAGGCGTTGCGACAGTAAAAGTGAGGTCTGTCAGGCCACCGGCGCGGGTATTTTGTATGATCATATCTACTTCGATTCCTGCTTGTGCCATTGGTGTAAAGATCTTCGCCGCAATACCCGGACGATCCGGAACCTTGGTCAGGGTAATACGTGCCTGATTTTTATCGTAAGCGATTCCGGACACCAATACTTTTTCCATATCTTTTTCTTCTCTGATGACCATGGTCCCTTCCTCCTCGTTAAACGACGATCTCACATGAATTGGAACATTAAATTTCTTGGCGAACTCAACAGATCGTATCTGAAGTACCTTTGCGCCAAGACTGGCCATTTCCAGCATCTCATCATACGATATTTTTTTCAGCTTTCTCGCCTTGCTGCATATAGTGGGATCAGTGGTATAGACACCATCTACATCAGTATAAATTTCGCACGAATCAGCTTTTAGAGCAGCGGCCAATGCCACCGCAGAGGTATCAGACCCCCCTCGCCCAAGCGTGGTGATGTTCCCACTCCGGGTCCACCCCTGGAACCCGGCCACTGTGACAATTTTTTTCTGGTCAAGCGCCTTTCGAATACGATCCACATGGATTTCCTGAATCCGGGCGCGGCCATGGGCCTCATTGGTCAAAAGTTCCGCCTGAAATCCTAAAAAAGAGACGGCCGGAAAGCCCATAGAGTTAAACATCATGGCGAGGAGCGAAACCGTGGTCTGCTCTCCTGTCGCAAGCAATACATCCAACTCCCGTTCATCCGGGCTCTCGGCAACCTGATGGGCCAGATTAATCAACTGATCAGTCACACCTGCCATGGCTGATAGCACTACCACGAGGTCGTTGCCTGCCTGGTACTTTTTTATAACTCGATTGGCTACATTCCTTATCCTGTCGACATCGCCAACCGATGTGCCTCCGTATTTCTGTACAATGAGTGCCACTTACTACCCCCCGTCATATTGAGACCTTTGAAAAACTGCCATTTTCCCGTGATGCGGCGTCAGGCTTCAAATTTTAATCCTCAAAATACCCAATGTATTCCTCAGGTTAAAATTTTCGCCTTCCCCCGGCGACGGGATTTCACTTCGCTCAACTTGCCTGACGAAAAAATGTCGCGTTTTTCAAAGGTCTCATATTGTCCAATCTTTAAAAAAGATTGTTTGGTCATATGTCCTGATGGCATTTGGAACAAACGCTGTACCCCACTCCCGGAAGAAGAAAGGAAAAAATATCAAAAAGAAAAACTATGCTGCAATGAGCATAATCTTTAATTTTATATCATACCTCTGAACAACAAAAGATCCAAAAAGTGCAAGATATTTTTATAGTTATAACCGATTATTTTTAGCTGAGGCACTCTCCATTGTCAAGTCAAAAAATGACCTAAATTCGAATTTGGGCGAGTCCCCCAAGGGCACTTTTTTTGGAATAGGATGTCATTGACTTGTAATTGGTTTTGTGATCGAATCATCAGCTATCAGCTAATTTCAATTTTACCATGTGAGTGAATATGGCAGAGATTAATCATAAGGAACTGGAAGGGCTCCTTACGACCATCAAGAAGGGGGATGTCTCACCGGTATATCTACTTTATGGTGACGAGTTTTTATATAAATCGGCGTTTAAGGCGATCATAGATTGTCTGATTCCCAAGAGCGATCGTGTGTTAAACTACGAGGCTATCGACGGACGCACGGAGAATATTCACGATACAGTCGAACGACTCAACACCTTCCCGATGATTCCGACCCGAAAGGTCGTGGCTGTCCAGGAGTCAAGGATATTTGTCTCAAAAAAGGATGCCGAGGCAATCTTTGCAAAGTCCAGGGCAGCCATTGACGAAAAGGAATACCGAAAGGCCGCGCTCTATTTTTTTGACGCATTGGCGCTGACAGGGTGGTCACTGGATGACATAAAAGACGGGGCCTGGCGCAATATCTCTGACGCCACTTGGGAGAAGCATTTTGGATTCAAAAGAGATGTTGAGCAGGTAGGTTGGCTTGATGATGTAATCAAATATGCGGTTGACCAGAGGATACCGCTGCCAAGTTGTCAAGACGATCTCTCAATACTGGAAGAACTGCTAAAGGAGGGGCTCCCGGCGGACAATATCCTTGTGCTGACTGCGTCATTTGTGGACAAGAGGCGCACACTGTATAAGACTATTAAGAAGCTCGGAACCGTCGTTGATTGCTCTGCTCCTTCGGGTACGCGAACCGCGGACCGGAAGGCCCAATTAAACCTTTTCAGAATGAAGATGGAGTCAATATTAAAAAAGCATGAAAAAACTATGGATCATGCCGGTCTTTCCACATTGCTCGACCGGACAGGATATGACCTGCGCCGCTTTGTCAGTGAACTGGAGAAGGTGATCCAGTATATGGGGGGCCGTAAAAAAATAACTGCCTCAGATATTAAAGAAGTGACAGAGCGTTCCCGTGAAGATCCACTATATGAGTTGGGGAATGTAATAGGGGAAAGGGATACAGAACGTGGTCTCCTTATCCTGCACAACCTTTTGGAAAATAACGTCCACCCGCTTCCGGTGCTTGCAACAATAGTAAATCAGATACGTAAGCTTATTCTCGCCAAGGATTTTATCCGAAGCGATCATGGCCGCGGGTGGAGGGCCGGTTTGAGTTATGCAGCTTTTCAAAGTGTCATTTTACCTGAGATCAAAAAGAGCACTATGGGTGGTTTTATGACCACTGCACATCCCTTTGTCCTGTATAAGACCTTGCTTCAGGCAGATAACTTCGAATTTGAGGAACTGCTCCGGGCCATGCCGCTTCTTCTTGATACAGACAGCCGTCTAAAATTATCCCCTCAATCACCCAAGATAGTGATGGAACAATTGATAGTGAAGATTTGCAGAGGTGGGGCTTAATTTGAGTGGTAAATTGGAGGGCGATGCGGGAGTCGAACCCGCGACACCAAGCTCCGGAGGCTTGTGCTCTATCCTCTGAGCTAATCGCCCTCATGGTGACAAAATGGTGACTAACTTGATAGTATAGAATTTCTATTTTTAGTTAATAAAACATCCCTGATGTACCTATGACTTTAGTCGAGTAGTCAATTGGTCAAGTAGTCAAGTAGGCAGCCGATATCCGACTCGACCACTCGACGATTTAACGACTCGACAAATTGCGAAACGAAGTGGAGTTAAGTTCAGTACATTATCATTTTGTTCCATATTGTCAAGGTCGTTTGTCCGTGGTCCAACACACAATTTTTGTTGCAAATTCCAAAATGGTATGATAAACAAATCCGGTTGAAGAGTTCTACCAAATTTCACACGTCCTTGGACCTGTTTTTGGTGCCTTTTGCCGTAGGTTGAAAACAGGGGTGAAGAGGACGGAGGATAAAAACCAAGTTAAGGAGAAAACAATGGCTCACATTACTATGAAACAGTTACTTGAAGCGGGGGTTCACTTCGGGCATCAGACGCGTCGCTGGAATCCCAAGATGAAAAAGTATATTTTTGGCGCGCGCAACGGTATCTATATCGTTGACCTGCAGAAGACGGTTCGGATGTTTGACGTAGCCTATAATATGGTCGTCAACACTGTCGCTGATGGGAAGTCTGTCCTCTTTGTGGGAACCAAAAAGCAGGCCCGGGATTCGATCTATGAAGAGGCAAATCGTTGCGAGATGTTTTATGTTCAAAACCGTTGGTTGGGCGGTATGCTGACCAACTTTCAAACTATCAAAAAAGGAATTGATCGGCTGAACGAACTAACTACAATGAAGGCAGACGGATCGATTAACCGTTTCCCCAAAAAAGAGATCCTGAAGCTGGAAAAGGAGCAGGAGAAGCTTGATAAGAACCTGGGCGGGATTAGAACTATGAAAGAACTTCCAGGGGCAATGCTTGTTGTGGATACGAATAAGGAGAGTATCGCAGTGAGCGAGGCTCGCCGACTAAATATTCCTACTGTCGCTCTTGTCGATACCAATTGCGATCCTGACGAAATAGATTACGTTGTTCCCGGAAATGACGATGCCATCCGGGCGATAAGGCTTATTTCCTCACGCATAGCAGACGCCTGCATCGAGGGACGGAAGCGTTTTGAAGAACGGATTCAAGCAGAATCCGACAAGGAAAAAGCCGCTGAAGAGGGAGTTGAGACAGCAGCGGTAGCTGTGCCTCAGACAGCAGGCGAGGTGGCGGTCGCCTCTGATGGCTCTGAAGGGCCGATTGTAGAGATTATAAAAAAGGAGTCTAAAGAGCCCGAAGAGGCTAAAACAGTCGAGGCCGAGGCGGAATAGTTGCTGGATGCTGGTTGCTCGATGCTGGATAATAACCAGAAGTCAGAAGTCAGAAGTCAGAAACCAGAAACCAGAAAATGGAGAGGGAATAGAACAGTGGAAGTTACTGCAGCAATGGTAAAAAAACTCCGTGACCAGACTAGTGCCGGAATAATGGACTGTAAGGAGGCATTGAAAGAGGCCCAGGGAGATATGGAAAAGGCAGTTGATTTTCTCCGCAAAAAGGGTCTTGCAAAGGCACACAAGCGGGCAGGGCGCGCTACATCTCAAGGGATTGTCCAGTCGTACATACACGCTGGGGAGCAGCTAGGCGTTCTTGTAGAGGTCAACTGTGAGACCGATTTTGTTGCTAAAACAGATGATTTTAAGTCATTCGTCAGAAATCTGGCTATGCACATAGCAGCTACCGATCCAATTGGGATCAGACAAGAAGATATCCCGGATGAGGTCAAAGAGCGCGAAATGGAGATCTATCGCGCCCAGGCCCGGGAAATGGGAAAGCCTGATAAAATTGTTGATAAAATAGCCGAAGGTAAGTTGAAGAAATTTTTGGAAGAATCGTGTCTTATGAACCAAAAATATGTAAAAGATCCAGACCTTACCATTCAGGATCTTTTAAATGAATTGGTAGCCAAGACCGGCGAAAGTATCAGTATAAAACGTTGCGCACGCTATCAGATAGGAACATAAATGTATGCCCGGCCCTAAGTATAAAAGAATACTGCTCAAACTGAGCGGTGAGGCTCTGCTGGGTGATCAGAAATTTGGTATCAATCCTGAGATGATCGAATATGTGGCCAAGGAGGTCCGTGCTGTCTATGAACTTGGCGTACAGATTGCGCTTGTCATAGGGGGCGGAAATATATTCCGTGGAGTTGCAGCCAGTTCTTATGGAATGGATCGCGCCTCTGCGGATCATATGGGGATGTTGGCTACAGTAATCAACAGTCTTGCTCTGCAGGATGCCCTTGAAAAGCAGAAGGTGGCGACACGAGTCCAGACAGCGATTGAGATGCGGGAAGTGGCCGAACCGTATATCCTGCGGCGTGCCATCCGGCATCTGGAAAAGGGGAGGGTGGTAATTTTTGCTGCCGGAACAGGGAATCCTTATTTTACCACCGACACTGCCGCGGCCCTCAGGGCTCAGGAGATTCATGCCGAAGTCTTGTTGAAGGCAACCAGGGTGGATGGCATCTATGATTCAGATCCGCTTGAGAACAAAAATGCAAAAAAGTTGCAGGATATTACATACCTGGATGTTATTCAGAAGGAACTGAAAGTTATGGATTCCACGGCTATCTCTTTGGCCATGACCAATCAACTCCCAATAATTGTATTTGATTTGAGGAAAAAGGGAAATACTGAAAAGGTCGTTTGTGGTGAATCGATTGGGACGTGTGTTCGAGGAGTTGAAAAATGATTGAGATAATATTTGAAGATACCAAAGAAAGTATGGGGAAAAAGGTTGAAGCTCTCAAACAAGAGCTCACAAAGCTGCGGACCGGAAGGGCATCCCTGTTCATTTTGGATGGAATCAAGGTAGAATATTATGGCGCCCTGACCCCATTAAATCAGGTGGCCACCCTTGCCATACCTGAAAGCCGTTTGATTACCATTCAGCCATGGGATAGTACTGTAATCGGAGATATCGAAAAGGCGATCTTAAAATCCGAACTCGGTCTTACCCCTATGAATGATGGAAAGCTGATCCGGATTTCTATCCCCCCTCTTACTGAGGATCGGCGTAAGGAATTGGTAAAGGTGGTGCGCAAGATAGTAGAGTCATATAAAGTTGCCATTCGTAATGTCCGAAGAGATAGCAATGAAGATCTCAAGGGGCTGAAAAAGGACGGTGAAACCTCAGAAGATGAAGCATTTAGGGCCCAAGAGAAGATTCAAAAGATCACCGATGAACACATTAAGATGGCTGATAAGATAGGGAGCGAAAAAGAGAAAGAGGTCCTTGAGTTCTAATCCCACATCCTTGCCAAAATCGCAAAAACTTCCACACCATATTGCCATTATTATGGATGGTAATGGCCGCTGGGCTAAAAAACGCGCCTTAAACCGCATAAAGGGTCATCAGGAAGGGGCTGAATCAGTCCGCGTTATTGTTCGAGCTTGCCGGGAAATCGGCATCAAGATTTTGACCTTATATGCTTTTTCCACGGAGAACTGGCGTCGCCCTCAATATGAAATCAAATCACTCATGGCCCTTCTGAAAAAGTTTCTCAAATCCGAACGCCAAGAAATGCTGGAAAACAACATTCGTTTTAACGCAATAGGCCAAATCGAGCGACTTCCTGAGGACGTTCAGGTTACTTTGAGAGAGACTAAAACAGCGACACAACATAACAGAGGTATGCTTCTGAATCTTGCGCTGAGTTATGGAAGCCGGGATGAGATTGTTGAGGCAGTCCAAAAAGTTGCCTTAGATGTACAAAAGGGGACATTAGAGCTCGGCGACATCACGCCAGGCCTGTTTTCCGAATACCTTTACACAAAGGGGATGCCGGACCCGGACCTTTTGATCCGAACCAGCGGAGAGATAAGGATAAGCAATTTTCTCCTCTGGCAGATCGCGTATTCGGAGATCTATGTAACAGACACCTTGTGGCCTGATTTCCGAAAGGAGGCTTTATTAGAGGCCATCCGCGATTACCAGAAAAGGGAGAGAAGATTTGGAATGACAGGGGAACAGAAGGCAAAATCATGCACCTAAAACGTTGGCTCACAGCAATCGTTGTCCTTCCATTGTTGATTGTGCTGATCCGTTATGGGGGAGAGCCTGCCTTTGCTATGCTGGTAGTAGTAGTCTCTCTACTTGGATTGTGGGAGTATTACGTTATGGTGTTGCCCACCGGTCAAGATATCTTCAGGTGGACGGGCCTGGTTGCCGGATTTTTGTTGTTGAGCGTACTCTATATTTATGGCGTTCAAGCAGCTTCTGCTGTAATTGCGATCCTTTTCATAGGGATTTCCATTGTCCTTCTTTTACGATTTGGGAAAGGGGATTCGATATCTGATATCCTTGCACGGCTAATTTTTGGTGTGATCTATATCCCGTTTTTTTTGGCCCACTTAATCCTCATCCGGAATCAAGACAACGGAATTGCGTGGACTTTTTTTGCCCTGTTCGTGGTGTTTGCCCTTGATACCGGCGCCTATTATGTCGGAACCTATGCAGGCAGGCACAAGCTGTACCCAGCGGTGAGTCCAAAAAAGACCTGGGAAGGCGCTGCAGGCGGACTGTTAGGAGCCCTCTTTGTGGGAGCTCTTTTTAAAACATTATTCTTCACAGAACTCGCGTGGTTACATCTAATTGTGCTGACCATGTGCATGGGCATATTTGGAGGGATCGGTGATCTGGTAGAATCGATGATCAAAAGATCGATGAATATCAAAGACTCCGGGAGGCTTCTGCCTGGTCACGGAGGGATACTGGATAGAATAGATGCCCTTTTATTTGTTGCTCCAATAGTATATTATTATAAAGTATGGCTGATAAGTTGAAGCGTCTTTCTATACTTGGTTCCACCGGTTCCATAGGGAGCAATGTCCTGCACATAGTAGAGCAGTTTCCGGAACGGTTTGCCGTGGTAGCCCTGGCGGCCGGAAAGAATGTCGATCTGCTGGCAAAACAGATCAAGCAATTCAAGCCGGAAACAGCAGTAGTCCTTGATGAGGAACATGCCGTTCTTTTGAGCGAAAAACTACCCCGGGGGGTTAATACCGAGGTCCTTTATGGCCCTGAAGGGTACAAATACGCTGCCTCTATTGCCGATGCCGACATGCTGGTGTCAGCCATGGTCGGTTCCTCAGGGCTTGTTCCCACGCTGGCCGGGATTTCCGCCGGCAAACAGATCGCTCTGGCCAACAAAGAAGCATTGGTGACGTCCGGCGAGCTGATGATGGACGCGGCCCGTAAAAACAGGGTAGACATTATCCCTATCGATAGTGAACATAGCGCCATATTTCAATCACTGCTCGGCCACAAGAAGGATGACATCCGAAGGATTATTCTCACTGCGTCCGGCGGGCCGTTCTTAGATGTCCCTATGGAGGATCTTGCTTCGATTACACCGGAAGATGCTCTCCGACATCCGACATGGGATATGGGGGCCAAGATTACTATTGATTCAGCAACACTGATGAATAAGGGGCTGGAGGTGATTGAGGCACGGTGGCTTTTTGGCATATCCGAAGAGATCATTGACGTCCATATACATCCTCAGAGCATTGTTCATTCAATGGTGGAGTATTGTGATGGCTCTGTGATCGCCCAACTCGGGGTGCCGGATATGCGAACCCCCATCGCTTATGCCCTGGCATATCCGGAGCGTCTTCCCCTCAATTTGCCCGGGCCTGATTTTTTTGAAATGGGACAACTTACGTTCAGAAAACCTGACCTTAAAAAATTTCCATGCCTCGGCCTTGCCTTTGATGCGTGCAAGACCGGTGGGACTGTGCCGGCTGTTTTAAACGCGGCCAACGAGGTTGCGGTGACCGCGTTTTTAGATCACCGTATCAATCTTGTGCAGATCCCGGATTTGATCCGGAAGGCGATGGCCTCCCACAGGATGGTGCAAAATCCGAAGCTTGATGATATACTTGCAGCGGATGCCTGGGCACGGGAATATACAGAAGAGAAAATCTTATGACGAACATTATTTCATTTGTTGTAGTCCTTGGTATTTTAATATTTATTCATGAGTTCGGACACTTCCTTTTGGCCAAGCTCCTCGGGGTTGGTGTGGAAAAGTTTTCACTCGGATTCGGCCCCAAATTGCTCGGAAAACAGATCGGTATGACGGAATACCGCGTATCCGCCATTCCCCTGGGGGGGTATGTCAAACTGGTAGGGGAATCACCGGAAGCGGAAATCACGGAAGAACAAAAGGAACTATCATTTTCCCACAAGAGCGTTGGCCGACGTATTCTTATTGTGGCGGCAGGTCCTCTTTTTAATCTTTTTTTAGCAATTGTCATCTTTGCCGGCTTTTTCATGATCTCAGGCCTTCCAATCCTTCTCCCGGAGATCGGCGCTGTTCAGGAGGGACGTCCCGCGGAAAAGGTAGGACTTCAACCGAACGATCTTATCGCTGTGGTTGATGGGAAACAGGTTGTAAACTGGGAAGATATGGCAGCGTTAATCAAGGGGAGCAAGGGGCTTCCGTTGCGACTTGAGGTGCACCGTGCAGAAAAGATCATATATCTGGATATTGTTCCGGAGTTGGTTGCTTCCCACAATCTGTTCGGGGAAGATATAGACCGATATGTTATAGGTATTACACCTTCCGGACGTTTTGAAACAAAAGACCTGAATCCTTTTCAGGCCGTGGGGGAGAGTCTCTATCGTGTCTGGGAGATATCACGGCTGACCTACCTGAGCATCCTCAAGATGATCCAGGGAAAACTTTCGACCAAAACCCTTGGCGGTCCGATCATGATTGCCCAGATGGCGGGCCAACAGGCTGAAGCCGGCATTGTAAACCTCATCTTTTTCATTGCGTTTTTAAGTATAGAACTGGGCCTTCTAAATCTCCTGCCTATTCCGGTATTGGACGGCGGTCATCTTCTCTTCTTCTTTATCGAAGCGGTAACGAGAAAACCCGTCAGCGTCAAGATACGCGAGGCTGCACAACGCGTGGGCCTGTTCATACTCGGGCTTTTGATGATGTACGTGATCTACAATGATATTATGCGGGTGTTTTTTGAGTAAGTTGCAAAAGGACACTTGTAAGTTCTCAATAAGTTGGGGCAAATCCTTTTTGAGACCATTGAAAAACTCCCATTTTCCCGTGATGCGGCGTCAGACCTCCGGCTTGTAGAGAGCCTACGCCTCGGAGAGCTTCAAATTTTGCACGAAGTGAAGCGTCAGCACTATCCTCGAAATACCGAATATATTCCGGAGGTTTGTCCCGTTAACTAACGGGGTTAAAATTCTTGCCTTCCCCTCCGGGGCGTAGGCCCCACGGGCCGGAGGCTTGCCTGACAAAAAATGTTACGTTTTACAAAGGGCTCAAGCGCCAGAACAAAATTTGCATTCCTTTTGTAGTATTGCATTGCAATTGTGGCGGTATAAATGCCGAAGGTAGTCCTCCACATGCTTCTTCCCGGGAAGCTCCATCGCCGAAAGTCGACGCAAAACTATATCAAGCCTGTTGGCCTTCGTGTGACAGTTAGTGGACAGGGTCAAAAAGGAAGGAAATGTCGCAGAAACAGGGTGGGAAGAAACCTTCTTTGGTCGGTCAAACCCATCATGATATCTTTGTGATATCGAAAATAATTCCGACGGGAAATCAACATTGCTGTCTTGGGTCATCTTCGTCTCCTTTCTCCAAATCAATAAAGAAAACAGACAGATACTGACCCTGACAACATCAGGTGTCAATCACTATTTTGTTACGTATACATAGCAGGTATGTTGTAAACGGCGAACATAAAACATATGGCAAGTTGTCATTTCGAACGGGTGGCCGAAATCGTGAACATTGACTCTATTCCTTATCGAGAAACCCTCTAATCTTCCCAGACAGCTCTGCCATATCAAAGGGTTTCTGTATAAAACCATCACAGCCTTGTTCCAATATCTCGGTCGCCTGGCCTTCTATACTGTATCCGCTTGAAAGGAGTACCTTTACATCGGGACTGATCTCTTTCATTCTATCATAGATCTCGCCACCACCCATGTCCGGCATGATCATGTCGAGGATGACCAGATCAATGGTATCCTTGTTTGCTTTATAGGTTTCAATTGCCTTTCTGCCGCTTTTGGCCTCAAGTACGGTGTATCCTAGCACCTCCAGCATCCTGACACCTACGTTTAATACCGAGGCTTCATCGTCTATAAGGAGTATGGTGCCGCTTCCCTCTATAACGTGTTTGGCAGGCTTGACAACGGTCTCGACTTTTTTATCTGATGTAGGGAGATAAATGCTGAAGGTTGTGCCACGTCCTTTCTCAGACTCCACATGGATGTATCCGCGATGGCCCTTGATGATCCCGTACGCAGAAGCCAATCCAAGACCTGTGCCTCTTCCCATTTCTTTGGTCGTAAAGAAAGGTTCAAAGATTCGCTCCATGGTCTCTTTGTCCATACCTATGCCTGTATCGGTTACAGCTAATAAGACATAGCTGCCCGGCCTTGGATCATACAAATTGCCCTTCATATCTTTGTGAGTTACATTCATAGTCTTTAAGATAAGCGTTCCTCCACCAGGCATGGCCCCCGAGGCATTTATATAAAGATTAAGTAGGATCTGCTCAATTTGGGACTGATCTGCCTCTATACTGGATAAGTCCTCAGTTAATTTTCGATGAATCGTGATCTCCTTATGTATCCTGCCAAAAGTATCAGAGGTTTCTTCCACTATCCGGGTTAGGTTGATAGGTTTTACCTCATATTTTCCCTTTCTCGCATATCCGAGAAGCTGGGCGGTAAGATTGGCTCCCCTCCGGACCTGTTTTGTAATCAGTTGTAGCCGTTCGTAATGCGGATGTGTAGAATCGACATCGTAGAGCATTAATGAGGCAATCCCCTGGATGGCCATCAGCAGGTTATTGAAGTCGTGTGCAATGCCTCCGGCAAGGGTGCCTACGGCCTCCATTTTCTGGGCCTGGCGCAATTGTTCCTCCAGCTTGATCTCATGAGTGACGTCGCGTTTGACGGCCACATAGTTGACGATTTTGCCTGTAGCGTCGTGGACCGGCGATATCGTCGCATCCTCGGTGTAGAACGTTCCATCCTTCTTCTTGTTGATGAACCGCCCACTCCACACCTCGCCGCGGGTGATTGTGTCCCACAATTCCTTATAGAAGGCGTCGTCCTGCTTGCCACTCTTGAGGATACGCGGATTCTGCCCGATGACTTCCTCGCGCGTGTAGCCCGTGATCCGATCAAAGGCGGGGTTGATATACTGAATGGTTCCCTCCCTATCGGTAACCACTATGGTCTCGGCCGCTTGCTCGATGGCCGACATGAGCCGCTCCCGTTCCTCTTCCGTCCGTTTGCCTTCAACAGCCTTGGTGATAATCTGGGACGCTGTTCTTAAGATTTTGATATCCTCTTTTGTCCACTTTCGGTGGTGATCGTATTCCTCAAATCCTAATATTCCGTAGAAATCGTTCTTGATAAAAAGCGGTACAATCAACACTGATTTGATTTGAAGCAACCGCATTATTTCCTTTTCCTCTCCATCCGGGCAATCCTCAACATCGTAGAAATTGATCACTTCATTGTTGGTCAATAGTTGGAAACTCCACGATAAACTCTTAGCAGGGATGTTCTGTAAATGGTCCTTCTTGGATGATACCCCGTCCATAATCCATTCAGAAATGTTGCTCAAGGTATCGGAACCGGCATCGTACTCCCAGAAAAATATTCCTCCCACATTTAGAGCACTTCCCATGATGGAAAGACACTCATCTAAAAAGCTTATTGTATCATCAACATTGATTGCTCTTGTTGAAATGTCGGCGACCATTTTTTCATATGCAATCTTTTTTATCAGGGCTTTCTCGGTTTCAAGCCTTTGTTCTTCAAGCGATAGTAGTTTTGCCAAGTTCGAAATGATGCTCAGATCGGTCAAGTTGAAAGCTCTTTGTCTCACATCATAGACACAAAGCGCCCCTTTAACCTCATTTTCTAATGTAACAGGGCACCCAATATAGGACTTAAACCTATGTCTTTGTACATTTGGGTCGGTAATCGCATATGGGGTCGCTTCAAGATTCTCAAAGATAACGGGACCATTGTTCTTTTTGAGAGTTTCCTCATAACAAACATGACCCATAGCGAAATTTTCTTTTATGAAGTTGTCGGGCAAATTGGAAGATGAGAAAGCGGATAATGTTTTAGTGCGCTTGTTGAAACGATTATACAGCGAACAGCTTCCCGCAAAAATTTTGCATGCTTGTTCAACGAGGATACCGATATTCTGTTTTGAATCTCCAATAAAATCAGCATAGGCTTTTTGAAATCTATCAAGCTTCTTAACGATTATTTCCTGCTTGTCTGATTTGTCCCTTAACTCTTGGACTTCTTGTAGTAAAGTCTTGTAGCTACGGTTTCTTGACATATATTTGTCTCCAGGTGCTATATGAGATAACGCCGTGGACGGTCATAGGCAATATCTTGGATAGCTTGCCATACACGTGAAACAAGAACCAAACAATTTTATTGAATATATCTAATTAATACCATACGATTGCCCATACTGTCGACTCAAATTTTTATTAACCCAAAAGTAGGAGGTGACTCATGAAAGTATCACAGGCGATCAATTATTGTGTAGAGTATCAGAGAATGAATTGCAAAAAAAAATACCATCAAGACCTATCAGCATGTTCTATCCAGATTCGGTAGCGATTTTGGTAACAGGGAGCTTGACTCCATAACACCGGATGAAATCCTGTCGTTTCTAACTCAACTCACTGAAGGAGCCAAGCAATCAACCAAGAGAACCCGCTATGCTGGCCTCGCATCGTTTTTCAATTTCATCAAAAATACCACCAACTCCAAACTTCAAAATCCTTGCGATGTCCCTATGCTCAGGAAACTCTTCAGATGTCCCGCAACTACTCAGTGGACTATTTTGCAGAGCTTTGGTGTCACCCATTAGCACCTGACACCATTAGCACCCATCCTTATATCCCTGAACCTTTATCCGTCAACCCGCGGCCATCTCTATTCAAAGGCTCCATAATTGTTATTACCATTTTTTAAATTCGTGGATTATTTTCCTGGGAAACCATCAATTTCAACGTTTTCTTCCTTGACAATATAAATTTTATGGCTAATAATTAGTCGTAAAAGTGCAATAAATTGACTAATTATTAACCCCAAACTGCTCCACGA
>DAOVGD010000141.1 GCA_030672555.1 Desulfobacterales bacterium | reverse complement strand
GCATCAACATTAAGGCCCCTGAAGTCCGTGAGTATGGCCGTCTTAGTATCTGAAAATTTTTCCTGAAGTTCTTTAACAACTTCTTCTTTTTGTTGGCGATTCAATAGTCTTTCACACCTCCTTTCCTTCTCGGACAGTATAGGGGACATTTTCGATTGACGATTTTCGATTGACGATTGACTATTTGAATAAGAGACTATTGATCTTCAATCGAAAATGTCCTAATCACCTGCCCAATCCGGAGGCACGCACTACATAGAGAAATATTGTAACAAAAACAATTCTGTCTATGCAGGCAAGGCTCTTAGAGAGCCCTTTTAAACACCTGTTTGTGAGGTGTGCCTACGGTCTTGGACAGTCAAACTTTATACAAAAACCCAAATTAAATTAAAACACAGACAAGCACAGATTCTAATACAGATTTGAGGAATTCCTTAATTCCCAAATTTGGAATCCTTGCTAATCTGTGTGTATCTATGTACGAAACAGAAAATCTCTTATTATAACATCATACTCGATTATTTTACAAGGGCCTTGACATAAACCGGGTCGATCTCGATACCTGGTCCCATCGTCGTAGAAATAGCGATACTCTTCAAATAGGTTCCTTTGCTGCCGGCAGGTTTAAGTCGAATGATTGTATCAAAGAATGACGCTAAATTTTCACGGAGCTTTTCCACACCAAAAGAGACTTTTCCAATGGAAGTATGAATAATACCGGCCTTTTCAACTCGAAAATCGATCTTACCGGCCTTTAGTTCTTTAACTGCCCGGGCAACATCAAAGGTAACCGTCCCTGTTTTGGCATTCGGCATAAGTCCCCGTGGACCCAAGATCTTCCCGATCTTCCCTACGGTCCCCATCATATCCGGGGTGGCAACTGCCTTATCAAAGTCCAGCCATCCTCCCTTTATTTTCTCGATAAGGTCGTCATTTCCCACAAAATCGCTTCCTGCGTCCTGGGCCTCTTTTTCTTTCTCTCCCTTAGCAAACACCAAAACTCTCACAGTTTTGCCTGTACCGTGGGGCAAGACAACTGTTCCGCGAACCATCTGATCCGCATGTCTTGGATCTACACCAAGCTGAACCGCCATATCAACGGATTCGTCGAACTTAGCATATGAAGAGTCTATAGTCACCTTTACGGCCTCGTCAAAATCATACTTTTTATTCTCGTCTATCTTGCTAAGCGCTTCTTTATATTTTTTACCTTTTTTTGCCATGGCACCTCTCTGTATTGACGATTTTTGATTGACAATTGACGATTGCTAAAAAAAATCTTGATCATTAAATAGTCAATCTTCAATCATAAATCATCAATCTTCAATAGTCAATCTTCAATTCATACTATCTCTATCCCCATACTTCGGGCTGTACCTTCAATGATCTTACAGGCAGCGTCAATATCATGTGCGTTCAAATCCTCAAATTTTATCTTGGCAATCTCTTCCACCTGTGCACGTGTCACCTTCCCGACCTTGTCTCGGTTCGGTTCTTTCGAACCTTTGGCAATCCGGGCTTCTTTTCTCAATAGTACAGCTGCAGGAGGAGTCTTGGTAATAAAAGAAAAAGACCGATCCGCATAGACTGTAATCACTACCGGGATAATCATTCCCTCCTGTCCTGATGTTTTGGCATTGAACGCCTTGCAAAACTCCATAATATTGACACCGTGCTGGCCCAAAGCAGGTCCTATTGGGGGCGAAGGATTCGCTTTGCCTGCCGTAACTTGCAATTTAATCGCGCCTATAACCTTTTTTGCCATAACAGTTACTCCTTAATTCCTCAATCTCTCAATCCCTCAATTCTCTCAAATCTTGGTCACCTGAACAAATTCCAACTCTACCGGGGTCGGCCTCCCAAAAATACTTACCATGACCCGAATTTTACCTTTGTCGGGGTTTACGTTCTCTACGAATCCAGTAAAATTATTAAAAGGCCCGTCAATAACCCTTACCTCATCCCCTTCTTCGAAGTAATACTTGGGCTTGGGCTTTAGCTTCCCAGCTTCCATACGCCCGATAATTTTCTCGACCTCTTCATCAGGCACAGGAGACGGGACATCGTTACCTCCCAAAAAACCGGTCACTTTAGCAGTATTATTTACTATGTGCCAAGTCTCCTCATTTAACTCCAGTTGCACCAGGATATACCCGGGATAAAATCTTCTGGAAGAAGTTTTCCGTTTGCCTTTAACCAATTCAACAACGTTCTCTGTTGGAACGAGTATTTGTCCAAAATATTCGGATTTACCGGAGGAACTGATCCGTTCTTCCAACGCAACCTTAACCTTATCTTCAAATCCGGAATAGGTATGAACAATGTACCATTTTAGTGCCATTAGATATTTCCCTTGATACCTCAGCGAAGAACAACACCTACCAAGTTGGATAGGCCGAAATCGACTATACCCAAAAAGAATGAAATAATAAATACCAGTACTATAACAACCACCGTAGAAGCTATGGTTTCCTTGCGACTAGGCCATGTTACCCTCTTTAGTTCCATTCTTGCTTCTTGAAGAAACTGTACGGCCTTGGTCCAAAAAGTGGGCTGCTTAACAACAGAGGCCTGTTCACCAGCTTTTGGTGGAGCCTTTCTGGCGATTTTGGCTATTTTTTTGCTGCTGCCGTTTGATTGGGCCAAGGCCTCTCTCTTTGTCGCGTCCTTATTGGTAAGCGTCTCATCGCTTTTGGCGATCTTTGCCTTGTCTTGTGTCTTACGCCCTCGAGTTACTATCGGTTTTTTACGCTTTAAACGTCCCATAATATATGGTTCACTCTCATCAGAGGCTTTTTAGGGTCCCGCCTTCACAGTAATGACGCAGCAAGCTGCGGTGAATTAGGCCCAAACAATTTATTAAAAACTGGCAGGCCAGGAGGGATTCGAACCCACATCACCCGGATTTGGAGTCCGGTGCTCTAGCCGTTAGAGCTACTGGCCTGCATAGCGTCATACAACGGTTTTACTTTATCTCTTTGTGAGAAGTGTGTCTCCTGCAAAACCTGCAATATTTCTTAAAATTCAACTTATCCGGTGTGGTACGCTTATTTTTAGTTGTTGTATAGTTGCGGCGTTTACATTCGCTGCATGCCAATGTCACAATAACTCTCACGCTATCTCACCTCAATTTTAAGCTCATAGCTCAGATTATTTATTCTATCACTTCACTGATAACACCGGCCCCAACCGTCCGGCCACCTTCGCGTATGGCAAAACGGAGCTCTTTTTCCATAGCAATAGGAGTTATCAGCTCAGCATCTATTGATACGTTGTCGCCAGGCATTACCATCTCT
>DAOVGD010000128.1 GCA_030672555.1 Desulfobacterales bacterium | reverse complement strand
AGAGATGGTAATGCCTGGCGACAACGTATCAATAGATGCTGAGCTGATAACTCCTATTGCTATGGAAAAAGAGCTCCGTTTTGCCATACGCGAAGGTGGCCGGACGGTTGGGGCCGGTGTTATCAGTGAAGTGATAGAATAGAAATCAGCTAACAGGTAGTAACTATAATGATGAATCAGAAGATTAGGATTCGGTTGAGAGCTTATGATCATAAGCTCTTAGATCAGGCTGCGGTAGATATTGTAGATACAGCTAAACGGACTGGGGCCAAAATTGCAGGCCCTATACCGTTGCCGACGAAGATCAACAAATATTGTGTTCTGAGATCGCCACACAAGGATAAGAAATCAAGAGAACAGTTTGAAATCAGAACTCATAAGAGGTTGTTAGACATATTAGAACCCACACAACAGACCGTGGATGCACTTATGAAACTTGATCTATCCGCGGGTGTAGATGTGGAAATTAAACTCTGAGATTTGATCACAAGATCGATTGCTCTTGCGCAATACAAAAGTAGATTTTTTTACCATTGGGTGAATTAATCAGCCAGCTTTTAGATCTCCAAGGATCTTAGAGAGATATCTTTAAGCGGCGTACAGGTAGAAGCGCCCCTCGAGGGCGTTTTTTCTGGTTAAATAAGGATTGGAACAATGATAAGAGGATTGTTGGCGAAAAAAATAGGGATGTCGAGCATCTTTTCTCCGGACGGACATCGCTTGCCGGTAACCATTCTCCAGGTGGGACCGTGTGTGGTTACCCGGATAAAGACTCAGGACCAGGATGGTTATGAGGCATTGCAGGTCGGCTTTGAGGAAAAGAATCAGAAGAAGGTTAACCGGCCACTGGCCGGCCATTTTAAAAAAAGCGGAGGGCGTGCTTTTAGCTTTCTGCGGGAATTTCCTGCCGACAACTGTTCCGAATTTAAAGAAGGACAAACGCTTACCGTTGATATATTTGAAACCGGAGAACGTGTTGACATATCCGGCACTTCCAAAGGTAGGGGCTATGCCGGTGTTATTAAGCGATGGGGATTTCATGGGGGAAGGAAAACCCATGGGTCCCATTCTCACCGGGTGCCTGGAGCTATTGGAATGTGTGCCTGGCCGGCAAAGGTAATGAAGGGAAAGAAACTTCCGGGGCATTACGGGGACAGTCGTGTTACCGTCAAAGGCCTGGAAGTTGTGGATGTACGCCCGGAACAGAACCTTTTGATCATAAAGGGGGCAGTCCCCGGGAGCCAGGGCGGCTTGGTGGAAGTTAGAAGGCGGAAATTTTGATATTCAGATTTTATATATAGTGGCATGCTGGAGACTAAAAAATGGGGACGATGGATGTATACAACATAAAAGGAGACAAGGTCTCTGAGGTAGAATTGCCAGCTAATATTTTTGATGTGCCGGTGAAAAAACATATCCTCCATGAAGTGGTGGTCATGCAACTGGCGAACAGGCGATCCGGGACTGCGTCAACCAAGGGGCGTTCGGATGTTCGAGGTGGAGGCAGGAAACCTTACCGGCAGAAGGGAACAGGACGTGCGAGAGCTGGTACCATACGTTCTCCTGTTATGCGGGGGGGTGGAACGGTGTTTGGCCCTTTGCCAAGAAGTTTTGCCCGCAAGGTCTCCAAGAAGATACGGAAGCAGGCGCTTAGAATGGCGTTGACAACTAAATGCAGGGATGATGCTCTTCTGATTTTAGCCCGCTTTGACCTTGAGGAAATCAAGACAAAACGCTTTATTGAGGTCATGAAAAGGTTAAAGGCCGACAACGCCTTGATTGTTACTGATGCCGCAAATGAGACCTTGGAGCGCTCCTCCCGAAATGTTCCGAATGTCAAAGTCATGCGGATGGATGGACTAAATGTTTATGATGTCTTGAAGTTCAAACACCTCGTACTACTGGAACCGGCCATCAAACAGATAGAGGAGAGGTTGCTTCCATGAACGAATATAAGATAATCCGAAGACCGTTGATTACTGAGAAGAGTACCATTAACAAGGAGAATAACAACCAACTGGCCTTTGAAGTTGCACCAAGGGCGAATAAGGTTGAGATCCGCAGGGCGATTGAGTCGATTTTTAACGTTCGAGTATTAAAAGTTCGTACGATTCAGGTGATAGGGAAAAAGAAGCGGGTAGGCAGGATTATCGGTAAACGTCGAAATTGGAAAAAGGCGATAGTGACGCTTGGGCCGGGAGAACGTATAGAATTTTTCGAAGGAGCGTAGTTGGATCGTCAATTTAGAATGAGGTAGATCATGGGTATAAGGACTGTAAAGCCGACTTCCCCGGGGCGGAGGACACAATCTTATCATACATTTGATGAGATCACGAGGTCATGTCCTGAAAAAAGTTTAGCCAAGGGTTTAGCAAGCACAGGCGGTCGTAATTCAAATGGCCGTGTAACATGTCGCCACAGGGGAGGGGGGCATAAACGCCGCTATCGTTTGATAGACTTTAAAAGGGATAAAAGAGAGATCCCAGCCAGGGTGGCAGCAATAGAATATGATCCGAACCGGTCAGCCCGAATCGCGCTTTTGCATTACGTAGACGGGGAGAAACGATACATTGTGGCGCCGGTTAATCTCTCGGTAGGGGCTAAAGTGATAGCGAGCGAAAAGGCGGATATTAAGCCTGGCAATGCTCTTCCATTAAGGAGTATACCCCTTGGAACTCAGATTCACAACGTGGAGTTGCGAGTGGGAAAAGGGGGGCAAATTGTTCGAAGCGCTGGAACGTATGCACAAGTTGTAGCCAAAGAAGGGAAATATGCACACGTTAAACTACCTTCCGGTAAAGTTCGACAGATACTTATCAACTGCTGGGCAACAATCGGTCAGGTTGGGCATGTAGATCATGAAAATGTTTCATTGGGTAAGGCTGGAAGAAGACGCTGGTTGGGCAGACGGCCACAAGTGCGGGGAGTTGCCATGAATCCTGTAGATCATCCGCATGGCGGTGGAGAAGGCAAAAGTTCAGGTGGACGACATCCTGTAACACCGTGGGGTGTTCCCACAAAGGGATATAAGACTAGGAAGAAGGCTAAATAACGGTTCAAGAAAAGCTATTATACAGTTTTTAAGAAAATATTTTCGGGATAAAAAGTAAAGGCTCAATTTCGAAATTCGAAGCACGAAATTCGAAACAAATACGAATGGCCAAAATTCAAAATCCGAAACAATATAATTTGGAAGATTGTACTTGTCATTCGTAAGGAATGCGGTACTGTGTAAGATTAAATACCGTTTTGAAAATTTGATATTTGAATTTTGAATTTGTTTCGGATTTCGATATTCGAATTTCGAATTTATTTAGGCTCTGTGCTATATTCAAAAGCTAAGGTCTTGTTCTGAGAGAACTAAAAGAGAGGGAGAGAGGAAAACGTGCCGCGTTCAGCAAAAAAAGGCCCATATATTGATTCAAAATTATTGAAGAAGGTCTTGGCTGCCCAGGAGATTAAGAGTCGGCAGGTAATTAAAACTTGGTCGAGACGTTCGACAATAGTTCCGGAATTTGCGGGGTTGACACTTGCCGTTCATAATGGAAAGAAGTTTATTCCCGTGTTTATTTCAGAAAATATGGTTGGACATAAGCTGGGAGAATTTGCGCCTACACGGATCTATTATGGTCATGCAGGCGACAAAAAAACCCGAGTGAAGAAGTAAATAACTGAGGTTATGTCAATGGATGTTAAAGCTAAGGCTAGATTTATACGGATTTCTCCAACAAAGGTTCGCAAAATTTTGGGTGCTGCCAAAGGGAAGCCTGTTGGGGATGCCCTAAGTAACCTGAAGTTTATGCCTCAGAAGGCAGCCGGAATTCTTGACAAGGTTATCCGTTCTGCTGTTGCTAATGCGGACCAAAAATCTGGTGTTGATGTTGATTCCCTTTTTGTGCAAAATATCTTTGTTGACCAGGGCACATCGTTGAAACGTTTTCGTCCAAGAGCTCAAGGGCGTGGTTACAGGATATTGAAAAGGACGAGTCATATTACCGTAATTTTGTCCGAGAAGACTTAAGGGAAAAAGGAGGTTGGTGTGGGGCAGAAAGTCCATCCGATAGGTTTTAGATTGGGGATCATTAAGACATGGGACTCGAAATGGTTCGCCGGGAAGAAATATGCGGCGTTTGTATATGAAGACAATAAGATACGGCAATTTTTGAAAAAAAAGCTTTCCCATGCCGGTATTTCCAAGACAGAAATTGAGCGCGCTGCAAAACGAATTAAACTTCGTATATTTACGGCTCGTCCAGGGCTTGTTATTGGGAGAAAAGGAGCAGAAATAGAAAACCTTAAACGGGAATTGGAAAAATTTGTTCGGATGGAAGTAATCATTGATATCCAGGAAGTACGAAAACCTGAACTGGACGCTCAACTTGTGGCAGAAAACGTGGCGGTGCAAATTGTGCGCAGGGTTGCATTTCGGCGCGCAATGAAAAAAGCGGTAACCTCGGCCATGCGGTTTGGCGCACAAGGCATCAAGATTACCTGTTCCGGACGTCTTGGAGGAGCTGAGATGGCCCGAACAGAATGGTATCGTGAGGGTAGGGTTCCTCTTCATACGATGAGGGCTGATATAGATTGTGGTTTTAGCGAAGCCCGCACAACGTACGGGATCATAGGGATCAAGGTATTAATTTTCAAGGGAGAAATACTCAAGAAAGTGGGAGAAGAAAAACTTTAGGAGTCTGCACATATGTTAAGTCCTAAAAAAGTTAAATATAGAAAACGGCAAAAAGGGAGAATGAGAGGGGTCGCCCATCGTGGGTCAAGCCTTGCTTTTGGCGAATATGGTTTGCAGGCTGTTGAATGTGGATATATTACGTCCCAACAGATTGAGGCTGCTCGTATCGCAGTAACTCGCCACGTAAAAAGGGGAGGCAAGCTTTGGATTCGGATTTTTCCTGATAGGCCTTTCACCAAAAAGCCTGCTGAGACCAGAATGGGTGGAGGTAAAGGATCGCCAGAAGGGTGGGTTGCTGTTGTACGTCCGGGAAGAATTATTTATGAAATGGGAGGAGTACCCAGAGAATTGGCAGATGAGGCTTTTCGTTTGGCTGCCCACAAGCTTCCTATCAAGACAAAGATTGTAGCAAGGAGCTAAGCCACCATGCAAGCAAAAGAGATCAGGACCATGACAATAGAAGAGACGGAAGTTAAGCTGAAAGATTTGACTGTAGAGTTGTTTAATTTGAGATTTCAGCATGCTACCGGGCAATTGGAAAATCCTATGAAAATTCCCCAGACCAAAAAGGATATCGCCCGGATCAAGACTGTCTTGAATGAGAAAAGCAAGGAATTGGGGGACTAAGGAAGTAAAATAGATCATGAAAAAGCGCGGTTTGAGGAAAAAAAGGGTTGGTATAGTCTTGAGCAATAAGATGGACAAGACAACGGTGGTCCGGGTAGATCGTTTGGTGAAGCATTCTCTTTATAAGAAATATATTCGCAGACGCGTTAAGTATGTATGCCATGACGAACAGAATCAATGCCGGACTGGCGACAAAGTGGCGATTATTGAAACTCGACCGTTGTCGAAGATGAAGCGGTGGCGTGTCACGCAGATTGTGGAGAAGGCGGTTTAGGGATTCTGAAATTCTAAAATATGAAGTTGACTAATGCTGATGGTTTCGTAAAAAGTCTTCAATTCGTTTTATTGGTCACTTGATAAGACTCTCATTGATCATTGATCATTTCACATTTGTCATCTGTCCCCGCCGTGGCGGGGGTAAATGCCCAATGATAGATGATAAATGACAGATGATA
>DAOVGD010000027.1 GCA_030672555.1 Desulfobacterales bacterium | reverse complement strand
GCCGGATCATTGTTTCCGATATGCCGCCCGGCTTATTACCGGTGTGAAAATTGGCCCTTCGCCGTCGTGGCTACTCAATCGGTTGGAATCGATCGGATTGCGGTCCATAAATAATGTGGTCGATGTAACTAACTTTGTCTTGATGGAATACGGTCAGCCATTACATGCTTTTGATCTTGATCGCCTTGAAGAACACCGTATTGTTGTCCGCACGGCCAAAGAGGGGGAGCAGTTTACTACTTTGGACGGAGTTGAAAGGGAACTTGCTTCCGATATGCTCGTGATTTGTGACGGCAAAAAACCAATAGCTCTCGCTGGCGTAATGGGTGGACTCAATTCAGAGGTGGTAGCAGAGACTAAGAACATTCTTATTGAAAGCGCCTATTTTAATCCAATAAGTATTCGTCGAACCTCCAAACGCCTTGGGCTGAAGAGCGAGTCATCCCACAGATTTGAACGTGGTGTGGATTCAAGGGGTGTAATGATTGCACTTGATCGCGCAGCACAGCTAATGCTGGAGACCGCGGGCGGCAGTATGGCAGAGGGAGTTATTGATGAATATCCGCGTCCAACCTCTCAAAGGGTTATCCAACTGTCTGTTTCCCGTACAAATCGCCTTTTGGGGGCCAAGTTGAGCGCCGCAGCCATAGCTGATCATCTCAGGTCGATCGAATTAGACGTCAAGATATATGATGATGAGCGCCTGGAGGTGATTACCCCGACTTTTCGCATTGATCTTGAACGCCCCGTAGACCTTGTGGAGGAAGTAGCCCGGTTGGAGGGATACGACAAGATAGCAACCACATATCCTATTGCTTCTATTATTTCCAATAAACCGAATCGCAAGCTTCCACGTAGAAAAGATCTGTTCGCGTCATTGGTCGGGTGTGGTTTTTCTCAGATTATAACCTACAGCTTCATTGCAGAGAGGAGCTGTGATCAGCTGGTACTGTCATCGGATGATCCGAGGCGCCGGATGGTTCATATCCTTAATCCGCTTACGGGAGATCAGACCGTAATGCGAACCTCGTTGATTTCCGGGCTCTTGAATACAATGGTTCACAACCAGAATCAAAATAATGAAGATCTGAGAATTTTTGAATTGGGAAAGGTCTTTTTTCATACCAAAGAGGATGCGCTCCCTGAAGAAGCGGAGATGATTTCCGGTCTCTGGACAGGGTCTCGTCAGGAAAAGTCGTGGCATGCCGGCGAAACAACAGCAGATTTTTATGATATTAAAGGGGTGGTCGAAAAGGCGCTCGGAGACCTAAACGTGCCGCTTATCCGTTTTCAAAAGCCGGGAGATTATGCTCGCATTCCGTACCTGAAGAGAGGATATTCCGCGGAAATATTCTCGGATGATGTACACCTCGGTGAAGTGGGTGAGATGTCTGTCGATGTGTTGAAAAATTTTGACTTAAAAAAGCCGGTCTTTATATTTGACTTAAACTTTGATACAATTCTTTCTCAGATATCCGGGGTGAAAACTTCAAAAGGTTTTTCTCGGTTCCCTGCTGTAAGCAGAGATTTAGCATTGATTTTAAACAACACGGTAGAGGTGCAGGGTATCACCGATTATCTAAAGGGACTTGGGGAAGAATTAATAGAAAATATAGAGATATTTGATGTCTATGAGGGTAAGCCGATTCCTCAAGGTAAAAAGAGCGTGGCGTTCCGGATAATCTATAGATCGCCGGAAAAGACCCTGGAAGATGCAGAAGTGAATGATCTGCATGAAGTGATGAGCCAAAAAGTGCTGAAGCATTTTAAGGCAGAGTTTCGAGAGATGTGATGAAGAAAAAGGATATTATCGAGGCGGTCCACGAACGATTGGGATTTTCTAAGAGGGAGACAGCAAGGCTCGTTGAGTCAACATTTGATATTATAAAGACTTCTCTTCAAAAAGGTGAGGAGGTCAAGGTTTCGTCATTTGGCAAGTTTTCGGTCCGGGAAAAAAAAGAGCGGTTGGTAAAAATGCCCAAGACGGGTATTACAGTTACGATCCCGGCCAGAAAAGTGGTCACCTTTAAGTTAAGTCGTGTTTTAAGAGACGCGATCAATGACGCACACAGAGCCAGAAATTCCGGATAAACGCTATTTTAAGATCGGGGAGGTAAGCGAACTTGCCGAGGTCGAACCGTATGTCTTGCGATACTGGGAAACAGAATTCCCGTCTATTAAGCCGGTACGGGCCCCCACAGGACAGCGTCTCTACCGAAAGAAGGATGTTGAAACCGTATTAAAGATCAAACACCTCCTTTACGAGAAAAAATTTACGATCGCGGGAGCGCGAAGGGAACTCCAATCAACAGATACCCGTAAAGGGGCTTCGGAGGGGAGTTCTCTTGAAGAGATAAAATCAGAGATTCTTTCCATCAAAAAGATTCTGGGTTAAGAATGAGGCGGTTTCAAATGCAAAAAGGCCTGCTGCCCGTTAGGACAACAGACCTTTTTTGATGCATTCGTATTAGTGCTTAATCTCTATTTTCTTGACCCTCTCCGTTTCGGCTTTTGGAAGAGTAAGCTTCAACACTCCATTCTTATATGTAGCGTCAATATCTTCTGCCTTCACTTCGTTCGGGAGTCTGATCGAGCGGCAAAATGAACCGTAATGACTCTCTTTCAGATAGTAGTTCTCTTCCTTTTCTTCTTTTTCCTCTTTGCGTTCACCTTTCACTGTCAGAATATCGTTTGTGAGGGTAACGTCAACATCTTTTGCATCCAGTCCGGGAAGTTCTGCCTCGACAATAATGTTGTCATCCGTTTCTGAAATATTGAAAGAGGGAGTCCACTCTTTCTCTTCAGAAAAAAGTTTGGGCAGGTTAATCTCTTCAAAAAAACGATCAAAGAGATCCCCCTGTGGACGCATCAGTTCTCTGTGTCTTATTCTTGGCATGAGTCCGTACATAACTGGCACCTCCTTTGTTAATTATTTCGGTTAATTAGCATTTCTGCTTGTTTTAAATATAAGCATCGCAACAATTTAGTCAAGGGGTAGACTGTTTTTTTGACTGTGCTTATCATATCCTTGGAGGTTCTTCTTAGCCATTGTGCGAGACGCTTCCGCTACTACTTGACAGCCTGATATAAACTTGTGTATACACAAGCCTCAGGTGCTCTCAGGTGAGGCCTTGCAATGGTCTCCCGAGCTTAATAGGGAATCCCGTGAAAGTCGGGAGCGGGCCCGCCGCTGTAATTTCGGCCCCAAGCAGAAACAAAAAGTTGGGGAAGTGATCTCTTTGGTATATCCCAGTTGGGATTGATGATTTTCGATTGAAGATTGACGATTATGATTTTGAGGTAGGTTCTTGATTCTTAAATAGTCAATAGACAATCATCAATAGTCAATTGTAGGGGATTAACGTCACTGTTCTGCACGAGACCTCGGAATGGGAAGGCCAGCCAGAGAGCCGAAAGAGCCAGAAGACCTGCCTACGAAATAGATGCAGTTTTATACGATCTTCGGGTGTTGAGGTTGTATGCGCTAAATATGTTTGCGGATAAACAGGGCAATCCCCAAGCTGAGTAATCGGTTTGGGGATTTTTGTTTTATCTCACCGCAAAGACGCAAAGGGCGCAAAGAAAAGCCTACGGACATATCCTTTTGGATTTCAATATTCAATATTCGGATTTATTCCTTTGCGCTCTTTGCGCCTTTGCGGTGAATCTTATATGCTTGATTAGAGGAGGAAACGAATGCAGGATATTGTTACTATTGTAAACGGAATTACCGATATCGACAGGAATATGCTCGACAAGGCAAAGCAGCACACCGCTCAACTGATCATGCCGCCGCGGGCCTTGGGAAGGCTGCACGATATTGGTGAGCGGCTTTGCGCCATATTTTCTACGCTGAAACCGGATGTGGGCAGGAAGGCGTTCTTTGTTATGGCAGGGGACCACGGAGTGGCGGAAGAGGGAGTGAGCGCTTTTCCCCAGCAGGTTACCGGTGAGATGGTAAAGTGTTTTATGAGAGGCGGGGCCGGTATTAATGTACTTGCAGCACAATTGCCTGCCGATGTAACTGCGGTTGATATGGGGATTATCCCTCAATTTGAGGAAAACGAAAACCTTTTGGTAAGAAAAGTACGGCCCGGAACAGATAATATCGCAAAAGGGCCTGCCATGACCCGAGCAGATGCGGAAAAGGCGATTCTTGCCGGTTTTGAAGTGGGATCGCGCGCAATAAAAAACGGAGTGCAGCTTCTTGGAACAGGTGATATGGGGATAGCGAAT
>DAOVGD010000130.1 GCA_030672555.1 Desulfobacterales bacterium | reverse complement strand
AGGGAGACCCAGAGATGGTTAAAACTCATTCAGCGTGTACCATTAATTAAAAAACCTGAACTACTAAATGATATTTTAGAGGAAACAGAAGAATTAATTAAGATTTTCGTTACGAGTATCAAAACGGCTGAAAAGAAACAGAAATAGCCGTTGAATGTTCGGTATTGGCTTTTTTTTTTCGATTTTAAAAAATTTGAGAAGCGGAGCGACATCATTATTCGACGTTCGACGTTCGATGTTCGATGTTGGACGTTCATCTTTTAATATGTTCGACGTTCATCTTTCAAAACAATTCCGTACGGCATAAATGTCACCTGTGAACGTTTACAAAACAACTTAGCGCTTATGGGACTTACACCCCATTAGCTCACGCCCATGCCGGGCGTACCACTAATCAATCCAGCGGACGCGGTAAACCGCGCCGCTGATCTCAGACGAGTGTTCCGTTACTCGTTCAGTGAATATAATACGACTGTGTCAAATATTTACTCGGATATACCAAAAGAACTTCCCGATGAATTGTTTGAGGAGATTATCCAGAGCAGTTCATTCAGGCTTGAGCGAATAATATCGAAGGGTCATTCAACCCCAAAGGGGGAGTGGTATGACCAAGACAAAGACGAGTGGGTTATCCTCCTTAAAGGAAGTGCAGGATTACTAATTGAAGGTGAAAATGAAATTGTTTACTTGAAACCGGGAGATTATATACATCTACCAGCTCATTTGAGGCATCGCGTGGAGTGGACTGCCCCTGGGGAAGAAACCGTATGGCTTGCGTTGCATTATCAAACCTAACAAGGGAAAAGAGAGGGGGGTTAATGGCCTATAAGGAAATGGGAGGTATAGTAATTTGCCGCGCATTAAGTTGATCCCTCTTGATCGCTACCAACATACATATAAGACCACTGTAGAAGTGACAGACCTCAATTATGGAAATCACATGGGGAATGACTCGCTGGTGGGTATCATCCACAGGGCACGGGTCCATTTCCTTGGCCGGCTCGGTGCGAGTGAAAAAGATCTTGGAGACGGAAAAACCGGGATCGTGGTTGCCGACCTTGCCGTTAATTACAAACGCCAAGGCCTTCTCTTTGACCCCCTCATTGTGGAAAGTAGCATAGGCGAGGTCCATCCATGGGGTTTTCGCATGTTCCACAGAGTTTCGACAGAAAAGAATCATTTGATCGCACTGGCCGAAACCGGTATAACTTCTTTTAATTATCAAGAAGCAGCATTAGCCAGGATTCCTGAACAATTTCTGACCTCACTTGAAGACTTGGCCGCTAATTCCGAACAATGAAAACAGAGAAGCCCGCCATTGAACAGTTCAGCGACGGCAGAAAGCCGATCGGGGAAGGTACGTTCAGATTCGGTTGCTACCCCGGCGTGAAGTGTTTTACACTATGCTGCAGGGATGTGGACATGTACCTTTATCCCTATGATATTATCCGCATGAAAAACCGCCTCGGAATCTCTTCGGATCAGTTTCTTGAGCAATACACATTTAACGGGTTCAGAGACAATCCTCACTTCCCCAGTTTTATGCTGAAAATGTCAGACGATGAAAAAAAATCGTGTCCCTTTCTGTCCTCCGAAGGTTGTACCATATACGAGGACAGGCCCTCCTCATGCCGGACCTACCCCCTGGAACGGGCTGTGGCAAGAGATGGCGACGAAAAGGTGTGCAAGGCCTTCTACTTTATCACCAACCATCCCTACTGCCTCGGCCATCAAGAACCTCGCGAATGGACAGTCAAGGAATGGATAGATGATCAGGAAGTACAATTATACGATAAAATTAACGACCTGTGGGTAGATATGGACACCATATTCCGGGGAAACCCCTGGGGCTCTGAAGGGATAAACAGTCCTAAGCTCAAAATGGCCCTTATGGCCTGTTTTAATGTGGACGAGTTTAAAACATTTCTTTTTCAGACTACGTTTTTGTCGCGGTTTGATGTTCCGGAAGAAAGGATTGAACAGACAAAAGAATCGGACGTGGAACTTATGAAATTAGGATTTGATTGGGTAAGATTTTTCCTCACCGGCACAGGCCCTTTAACCCTAAGAGGGGACTAAGAAGGAAAAGGGGTCAAGTGAGTCTTTATGCAAGGCTTGTGGTTGCAGAAGCCTTCTTATAAACTTCAAGGTATTTTTGAGCTGATCGTTTCCACGAAAAATCTGCTTTCATCCCATTTTTGACGATTCGCGTCCACATATTCTTATTCTCAAATAGTTGCAGAGCATTTTTTATTTCTTCCATAAACGATGAAGCACTGTAATCCAAAAACTTGAATCCGGTCCCCTTACCGGTTTCAGGTACGAATTCCTGTATAGTATCTGACAGTCCGCCCGTATCACGGACGATAGGCACAGCACCATATCTCAGGGCATACATTTGTGTCAAACCGCATGGTTCATATCGAGAAGGCATCAGGAAGATGTCTGCCCCTGCCATGATCTTATGGGCAAGCTGGTTATTGTAACCAATAATAATGCCGGCCTTCCCGATGTGTTCTCTTCTGACAGCGCCAAACATTTTGTTATATTTGCGTTCTCCCTCCCCCAGCAGAACAAAACCCACATCCATCCGCATAAGTTCATTTACGATTTCTCCTAACAAATCGCACCCTTTTTGCTCGGTCAACCGGCTGATTACGGCAAGAATCGGTTTGTTCATATATGAAGGATCCATATGCAATGCATTGACCAGATCTTTCTTGCATGCTTTTTTTCCTGAAAGATGAGATACATCGTACTTTTTTGCAATAAAGGGATCAACAGACGGATCCCACACAGAATATTTTACACCGTTTAAGATACCATAAAGATCAGCGCGACGGTTTCGGAGAATGTCGTCAAGACCGAAACCGAATTCAGGACTTTGAATCTCATGGCTGTAGCGTTTGCTCACGGTGGTAATTGCATCGGCAAAGAGAATCCCGCCTTTCAAGAAATTGATATTGCCCCAGAATTCGATCCCTTCCGGGGTGTACAACTCATTCGGAAGCCCGGTCACTGAATACTCATCAGGCGGGTAAATCCCCTGATATGCCAGGTTGTGTATAGTCAGGACAGAAGCAGTCCTTTTAAATAATGGTTCTTCCTTGTAAAGGGTCTTAAGATAGACAGGCACTAATGCGGCATGCCAATCATTGCAGTGAATGATATCGGGAATAAATTCGGATTTGAGACAAAATTCCAATGCGCCTTTGGAGAGATAGACAAACCGTTCCACATTATCAAAGTAATCGCCATTGTGTGTTCCATAAAGTTGGTTACGATCATAAAATTCTTCTTTGTTGAAAAGATAGACCGGGACTTTTTTATTCAGATATGTACAATAGACATCGTCAGTAAGGCGCAATCTTCCTACCTGGACGGTAATCCCCTTCATAAACAGCTCGATGTCAAAATTCCCCTCTTTGATGTGCCGATAAAAAGGGGTTGCGATCCTGATATCACAGCCGAGTTCATGAAGGGCTATCGGTAAAGCTCCTGCCACATCAGCCAACCCTCCTGTCTTTGCAAGAGGGTCCACTTCAGATGCCAAAAAAAGTATCTTCAATGGAGCTACTATACCTCCTTCGTTCTCAAAATCTCTCTTCAAATCAGCCAACACTTAATAATTATTAATAATATTATGCTACTACAAAAATTGTCAAAAACAAAATGAAAAAACGCCCCCTCTTTTTCTGCTTGATTATATAGTGTCTGACGTGGTAATCTAATCGAAATTTCTAAGATCAATCGAAAGTAGCCAGTTGATAAAAAACCCTAAGCACGAGGAGGTCGGCATGAAATTTAACACTCTTTTTTTAAAGATAGTTCCTTTAGTTGCTGTATTTGTACTAATTTTGGGATGTTCTCCGAAGCTGACAAAAGATGATAAAACGCTTCTTGAGTCTTCCTTGAAGGCGGCGACCACAGCCAATGATGCTGCGGACAGGGCTGAAAAAGCCGCGATCAACGCCGAAGAGGCTGCAAACAGGGCTGAAAAGGCCGCAAGTGATGCCGCCTCCTCTGCTCGCCGGGCGGAATCTGCCGCGGATGCCGCGGATCGATCAGCGCAAAAGGCTGAATCAATATATGAAAAATCGTCAAAGGTACTCAAGTAGGCTATAAAATAACATCTTAGGAGACCGTCTTTCGATAAGACGGCTCTATTATTGCTTGACGTTTGACAAGATTATGTCTTATGGTATTATGAATAATGGCTCAGCTATATTAGTGGGTCGGTTTTGCTCTGAAGGATCGTTTCCTTTGCTAGAGTGGCGACCTGAGGTTTGGGACCATAATAGAAAATTTTTAAAAGGAGGTCAGCGCTTTGGCAAAAGGAACAGTAAAATGGTTTAGTGATAAAAAGGGGTTCGGCTTCATTGCACAGGAAGACGGTCAGGACATATTTGTTCACCACAGCTCTATCAACATGCCTGGATTCAAGAGCCTTTCTGAAGGCGATCAGGTGAGCTTTGACGTGGAAGAGAGCGACCGAGGGCCTGTGGCCAAGAACGTCACCAAGGTTTAGTTCACACTGCAACAAGGTCATAAAGGGCATCTCGTCGAGGTAAGACGAGATGCCCTTTTGTTTTGCAAAGGTCTCTATAAGAAACAAGGCCGTTTTGCCTGTATGATGATGTGCCCCACAAAAGTCAGATGGTTCTTAAATCTTGTCACCCTTCTCCTGGTACTTGCCACTCCATTTTTTGCACGAGCAGAAACCTTTACGGTAGCCCACGTATGTGACGGTGATACCATCATCCTTTCCAATCAACAGCACGTACGCTATATCGGGATCAACGCACCGGAGATCGCTCATGACATGAAACCTTCTGAATATTTTGGTCATGAGGCAAGGGAATGCAATAAACGGCTCGTCTTAGGGAAAAGGATAAGGCTTGAATTTGATCGAGAGCGGCAGGATCGACATGGAAGGACCCTTGCCTACGTCTACCTTGAAAACGGGACTTTTGTAAATGCAAAGCTTATCAAGGAAGGCTGTGCTCATGTACTTTATGTGCCCCCGAATGTAAAACATTACGATAGGCTTCTCACCTTACAACGGAAAGCGATTGAGGGACAGAAAGGGATGTGGCCGAACGTTATTGCAACCGACATAGGACCATATAGAGGAAACGCGAAATCCAAGAAGTTTCATCGTCCCACCTGTCCATTCGGGCAGCAAACGTCTCCCAAAAATGTGTTACACTTCAATACTAAAAAAGAGGCTTTTATGAACGGACATAGCCCTTGCAGACGGTGTTTGCCGTGATTTGTCATTGGTCATTTGTCATTTGTCATTTGTCATCTGTCATCTGTCATCTGTCATCTGTCATCTGTCATCTGTCATCTGTCATCTGTCATCTGTCATCTGTCATCTGTCATTAAAAATGACAATCATCTCTTTTAACAATGGTCAATGATAAATGTACAATGAAAAATGACAGGGCTAAGGGGCCGGTTCAACAGCAACCGCACATACCTTGAATTCCGGTATTCGAGCGATAGGGTCAAGGGCATCGTTGGTCAAAAGATTAACTGCTGCTTCCCCAAAATGAAAAGGGATAAAGACCATCCCTTCCGGGCTTCTCCTGGTGATGCGGGCGAGTGTGGTAATCTCCCCGCGTCGCGACGTGATCTTGACCATACTTCTGTCTGCGATCCCCTTCTTTTCCGCGTCAACCGGGTTGATTTCTGTGATCACCTCAGGAGCAATCGCATTGAGTCCCTCTACCTTGCGCGTCATCGTACCGCTGTTGTAATGGTAGAGGACCCTGCCGGTCGAAAGGAGGAAGGGGTATTCGTCATTCGGGAGTTCGTCAGGAAGGATAAACTCCACAGGGTGAAACCATCCTTTTCCACGGGTAAACTGATTACTGTGTAAGCGAGGAGTACCCGGATGCTCCCAGTTTGGACATGGCCACTGAATACCCTCACTGTTAAGTCGTTCGTAGTGAATCCCCCCATAAATCGGCACAAGACGGGCAATTTCTTCCATAATCTCTTCAGGGTATTTGTAATTCATGAAAGTTCCCATCTTTTCAGAGAGATTGCAGATAATCTTCCAATCGGGTCTGCAATCCCCCACGGGCTCCAACCCCTGGTTCACCCGTTGGACACGCCTTTCCGTATTGGTAAAGGTACCATCTTTTTCGGCAAAACTGGCAGCAGGGAGCACTACATGGGCAAGTTTAGCCGTTTCGGTCATAAAGATATCCTGAACCACCAGAAAATCTAATTTTTTCAGAGCAGCTTCTACGTGTTTTAAGTTGGGATCACTTACAACAGGATTTTCTCCCATTATATACATCCCTTTTATCTTCCCCTCCAGAATAGCAGGCCACATATCCGTTACAGCCAGACCTGGCTTTGGAGGAAGCTTTCTACCCCAGGCCTGTTCGAATTTCCTTACGGTGTCCTGATCAGAAATGCTCTGGTAACCGGGGAGCACATTTGGAAGGGCGCCCATATCGCAGGCTCCCTGCACATTGTTTTGACCTCGCAGCGGGTTAACCCCCCCTCCTTCGATCCCTACGTTTCCGCACAGCATGGCGAGATTCGCAATCGACTTAACATTATCAGTGCCAAAGGCATGTTGGGTGATACCCATGGCATATGCAATAGAGGCCCTGCCGGCTTTGGCATAAAGATGTGCAGCCATTCTAAGGTCTTCAGCCGGTATTCCGGTGATCCGTTCGACAAATTCCGGGTCGTACTTCAGCGCCGCCTCTTTTAAGGCCATAAAGTTCTCGGTTCTCTCTGCCACATACGAGATATCATACAGATCTTCCTCTATGATTACGTGCATCATACCGTTTAACCAGACCACATCCGTGCCCGGCCTGGGACGTAGCCAGATTTCGGCATACCCCACCATCTCTATCTCACGGGGATCAACCACAATCAATTTTGTCCCGTTTTCTTGTATCGCCTTGATCATTTGAAGGGCTATGACGGGATAGTTTTCAGTGGGATTACTACCTGTCAGAAGGATCGCGTCGGCCTTTTTGAAATCTGCTATGGGGTTGGTCATGGCCCCACTACCAAACGATGCGGCCAGCCCGGCCACAGTAGGGGAGTGTCAGAGCCGCGCACAGTGGTCAACGTTGTTGGTGCCTACCACTGTGCGCATAAATTTTTGCATCAGGTAATTTTCCTCATTGGTGCACTTTGCCGAACTCAAACCGGCCAAGCTATCAGGACCGGATTTATCCTTTATTTCCAAAAACTTTTGGGCAACAATAGAGATCGCCTCTTCCCAGCCTACTTCCCAAAAATATTCCCCTTTTCGGACGAGTGGAGTCTTTAACCTATCGGGATGACGAACAAAACCGGTCCCAAATCGCCCTTTAACGCAAAGATTCCCAAAATTGGGGCCCTCGTTTGGGTCTGCGGTTACCTCAACAATCGAATCTCCTTTCATGTTCAAGGTGATAGAACATCCGCATCCGCAAAACGTGCACACGGTCTTGACCTTTCTTATCTCAGAAGCACTAACCGGAATGGTGACCGACTCTTTTACCAGAGCCCCCGTAGGACAGTTATCGACGCATGCACCACAAGAAACGCACTTGTCATTAATTGTAATGGAAATACGTTTGGGCAATCCGTCTTTGTCAAAGTTAGCCCCCTCCAATTCCAATGCTTCGTATTCACAGCTATTCCTACAACGCTGGCAAAATATACACTTATTGGGATCTATAATAATAAAAGGATGACGTCTGTCGATCTCGTATTGACGTCGCTTGAGCATCTTGGCTATGGGAAACTTTACCTCATATTCTATGCAGAATTCACGTAATTTACATTTGGAAAGGGCTGCACATCCGCATTCCAGGCATCGTTTGGACTCCCGAAGTGCGGTCTCCTCAGTAAACCCCAATTCGATTTCATCAAAATCCCGGGTACGTCTTTCCGGTGCCCGTGCCGGCATCTTTTCTCCTAAGCGTATGGGAACATCTTCAAAGTTATGCAGATCAACATCTTCAAACTTCTTCCCCTTTGTAAAATTGAGCTGCCGTTTCGGGTGGGGTAATGCTGTGCCAGTGAGATATGCATGGATCGCTCCGGCCGCCTTTCTCCCTCCAGTGATGGCCTGGATAACCGTTCGCGGGCCACGTACCACGTCTCCTCCTGCAAAGACACCCTCCTCAGAAGTCTGAAACGTCTGTGGGCTGGCAATAATGGTCCCTCCGGGGAGCACATGAGGTTTCACACCTTCATCCGGCCGTTCCATCCACGAAATATCCGGAACCTGGCCGGTCGCCACAATAACCGTATCTATCTCACGGGTCTCTTCGGAACCCGGGTCAGGAATCGGCCGACGTCTCCCCCTTTCATCAGGCTCGCTCAATTTCATGCGAACGGTTTCAAGTTTAAGGCAACCTTTTCCCTTTGTAATATTTGAAATCCCTGTCATGAAGACGAACCTAACGCCCTCTTTTTCCGCCTCTTTAACCTCTCGGTGGCTTGCCGGCATTTCCATCATTGAACGTTGATATATGACCACAACTTCGTCAACGTCCATCCGTACACAGGCCCTGGCCGTGTCTACGGCAGTATCGATACCCCCGATCACCGCCACTCTTGGACCTATGGAAGGCCTGCGCCCGGTAGCCATATTTTTTAGGAACTCAGGGCCTGAAAGGACCCCGTCAAGGTCCTCTCCTTCGATACCCAACTGTTGATTCTGCCAGGCGCCAATACCGAGAAAGATAGCTTCAAAACCATCCTCCTTCAAACTCTTAATAGTATAGTCAGCTCCCAGCCTCTGTCCCATACGTGTTTGCACGCCTGCTCTGAGTATGTTCTCTATCTCTTTGTCAACGATCTTCCTGGGAAGGCGAAATTCCGGTATGCCATAGCGGAGCATTCCGCCTAACTGGGGCATCGCCTCAAATATAGTTGCCTCATACCCCATATGGGCTAAATAATAAGCAGCAGAAAGCCCCGCAGGCCCACCACCGATCACGGCTACCTTATGTCCGGAAGAGGGGGGAGGCAATACATCCGCATCCTTGTGATGGATAGCAAAATCTGCCACAAATCGCTTTAGATGATTAATGGAGAGACATTCATCGACCAGCATGCGTCGACATCGAGTTTCACAAAAATGCGGGCAGACTCTCCCTACTGAAAGGGGAAGTGGATTCTTTTCTTTAATAAGTCTCAGGGCCTCTATAAACTCACCCCGTGCGATCAGGCTGAGATAGCCCTGGATATTAATATGGGCAGGACACGTTAAAGAACAAGGCGCGATGCAATCGCCATAATGCTGCGACAGCATGCGTTGCAGGACCTGTTTTCTTGATTCTATAACCCGCTTACTTTGAGAGGCCACCACCATGCCGTCTTCCACAGCCGTGGAACAGGCAGGTACTAACTCTTCTCTTCCTTCGACTTCAACTACACATATCCCACAAGGATGTTCGATGGTCTTATTCGGAATATAACAGAAGGTTGGAATGGAAACCCCTGCTGTGCGCGCAGCATCTAATATTGTTGTACCGGAATCAACCCATACCGTTTGCCCATCAATCTTTATCTCTAACTTAGCCATCTTATGATTGACGATTGAAGATTGAAGATTTTCGATTGAAGATTTTCGATTGAAGATTTTCGATTGTTTAGCGCCAGATGATCGTTGGGTTTCGTACCTCAACCCAACCTACAGTACCACAGTACTTCTTCTTTAAATATTCAATCGTCAATATTCAATATTCAATCATCAATCCTACGTGGTTAGCCACGAATGTGAATACAGGACCTTGCCCAAGAGAACACGTGTAGTTTTGTAATATTCTAATTCTGTCTGTCCTAAGGATGCGGGATCGGGTTTGTTTCCGTCCATGATGTCATATACTAATTTAACGTGTTCAGGCCGTTCCCCCTTGGCAATGCTCAAAAGTTCCATGTCATACCCATCGACAATCGCGGAATAGAGACCATATTTCATGAGCATCATCATATAAGTCCGATTCAGATAAGGACGTAAATCATCAGGCGCGCCATTGGAAACATTGGAAAGCCCTACAATCGATTTAGCTTCGGGTGCAATTTCCCCCAACATGCTCATAAATTCCAGACCGGACAAAACCTGATTGACATCAACGCATATCGGAGTGACAATAGGGTCGATCCAGATATCCGTGGTAGGAATTCCCGCTTCATTTGCCTGATAGATAAAATCGACCGCCATGGCGGCCCGCTCATTAGCATCCCGCGGCATGCCCTCTTTCCCCCACAGAAGTCCTATCACATTCGCCTTATACTGGGTAACCATCGGGATACCCTTCTCCAACCGCTCAGGCTGAAGGGAAACGGAGTTCATTAATGATTTTCCTTTTGTATTTGCCTTTAGCCCTGCTTCCATGGCAACCGGGTTTGTTGTGTCAAGAGAAAGAGGGAGATCACTTACCTCTTGAACGGCCTTTACCAGCCAATCCATAAGCTCATCGCCGCCCTTACGGGCAGGACCGATATTCAGATCAAGATAGTCGGAACCATTCTTTGTCAGAGCAATTGCCATATCCTGAATCGGCCTGGCATTTCTCTCCTTCATTGCCGGTCCAATAGTCTTCGACATAATGTTAATATTTTCCGCAACACAGATTACCATAAGGAACCTCCGGTTTATTTGTCATTTACCAAGAACAGAAGTCAGATGTCAGAAAATAGATGTCAGATGGTCCTCTGTTTTCTGTCCTCTGCCCTCTGCTCTCTGCTCACTGTCTTCTATCCTCTATTCTCTGTCCTCTATCCTCTGTTCTCTGTCAAACCTTACGCGCTCCACTGCTTCAAATACGCCGGCAGATGGCTTGCCTCTCTCGGTCCGATGAGAATTTCCCAATCCGGGAGTTCTTCTTCCAACTCCCCGCTGATCGTTGCAAGATATCCGGGAATCACCAGCTTGCGGTGTTTGACCATATCCTCGATGCCGGATTTTTTGACAAAGGGCGCAATGGTGTCCGCCCCAAACTTACCTGCCGCCCATGCAGTTAAGACCGAAAGCCCCTCGGTATCCTTAACCAACAGATGGGACGGCACGCGGCTCGATTCAACCTCACCTGAAACAATAAAATAGGTCAAGGAGAAATTTCCGGTAATAAGGACCGGCGAGCTTTCATTCGGAGCGCCGATCTCATAGATCTTCTGCTCTACAGCCATAGGCCGCTGCGGATCTGTAAAGATATTCATACTTGCGAGAAGAAGCGGGAATATGCTGTGGCCTTCGATTTCCGACAGGACAATGACTCCACCATATTTTGCAACCATCTGACAGGCGATCATTGTCTCCTTCATTGGATTGTCGGTCATCTCGCACGGGAATACAATTGTAGAAAACCCAAAGGGTTTAAATTTTTTCATCAGTGCGGACCTTCGGATAATAATCTGATCCTCCAGCGCCTTTCCGGAGGTCCTCGCCCCTGAGTCAAGGACTAAATCCTTGAGCCCCATTCCTATCAATTTTTCGGAGACCTCTGCCAACTCATCCAGGTTATTCCCTTTAACCGCTAAGGGACATGAAAGTTCCTTGGCCAGGTTCCCCATTGTCTCTACATTCTCCCTGGTGGCAGCATAAAGAAGAGGCTTTCTGTCCGAACAGGCCTTTGCAGCCTGAGAAAGCGCCTCTGTATCTTCATTCATCAGCACCAACCCTGTATCGGTCTCGTTGCAGACCTTTTCGACCAGCGCACCAAATGCAGTAGCATCTCCAGACTCACCTTTGATGGCAACGAGTTCCGGCCGCAACACCACGCCGACGCGCTCATACGTTGTTTCTTTGAACTTGCCCAGTTTGGAGGCAATGGTAGCCTCGTCCATTGAGTCTGAAAGGAGAAGCGTAAACGCGGGCGGATTTTCAAACCGTTTCTCATGGCGGAACAGGACGGTTTCACCACCCAGCTTCACCGCACGGTCTCCCGTACCGATAACCACGGTCCTAACAGGAGGAGCTGAGGCCTCTCCGATCTCTTCTTTCACGTCATCCGAAATATCAGGACAGGCGTCAAGTTCGGCCTGCCCTGCTGCCAGCTTCATAGCAAACGCAAGGCAGGTGGGAACACCGCATTTGCCGCAATTAGTTTTGGGTAGTTTCTTATATATTTCTATTCCTGAAAGTCCCATAGTTCGTCTTCTCCTTCACTTCTATTGATGATTGAAGATTAAAGATTGAAGATTGTCTCTTTAGGAATGGAGTCAAAATAACTTACCCAAAACGATCGGTATTATGGCCCTGATAATACCTTTGAGGAGTTTATTTTTTGTCTTCGTTCCTAAATAGTAGATTGACAATCTACAATCTTCAATCGTCAATCGTCATTACATCAGCGGGTCCATAGTAAAAGCAGGATGCCCTTTCTCCTCAAGAAACGGAAGGATCTCCTCTTCAGTAGTTCCCACTGTTTCATCGGCTATCATGTCAGGGAAATCGGGAATCCCCATCTCTTCGCATATCGGCTTCATCCGTTCGGCAATCTCCTCTTTC
>DAOVGD010000078.1 GCA_030672555.1 Desulfobacterales bacterium | reverse complement strand
CCTATGGTGGTAATCTGGATAGACACTAATTAATAGTGCTTTCACGACCGGTGTCCGATTCTATTCCCTTTCTTGCCTCCGGCAGGAATGCCGGCAAATTCTCTTCTGTTTCTTTAAAAAGAGATTCACCTTCTTCCCGTTTAAGTGCATAGGACAAAACTTCGTCTACACGATCGACTAAAATTATCTCTACGTGCTTTAGAATTGTAGCAGGAATATCATTAAGGTCTTTCTTGTTTTCTGAAGGTATGATCACCTTGGTTATTCTGCCGCGATGTGCCGCAAGGATCTTTTCTTTCAACCCGCCGATAGGGAGCACGCGGCCTCGAAGCGTAATCTCACCGGTCATTGCAACGTTTCGATAGATCGGTTTCTTAATCAGGGCCGATACAATAGAGCTGACCATTGCAATACCGGCCGAAGGCCCGTCTTTCGGGGTAGCGCCTTCGGGAACATGTATATGTATGTCTACGTCCTGGTAAAAATTTGGACCAATACCGAGACGCGTGGCACGCGAACGCGCATAGCTCAATGCCGCGCGAGCCGATTCCTGCATTACGTCTCCCAATTTCCCGGTTACATCAAGCTTCCCTTTTCCCGGCATGATGATTGTTTCAATAACCAGGATCTCCCCTCCCGCCTCTGTCCAGGCAAGTCCGGTGGCAAGTCCGATCTCGTCTGTTTCTTCGATCTGGCCATGTCTATAGCGAGGGATGCCAAGGTATTTTCTTGCGGACTGTTCGGACATCCGAATATTTATGTCTTTCCCTTCTTTGGCGACTTTACGAGCCATTTTGCGACAGATCGAAGCTATCTCGCGTTCCAGATTACGTACCCCTGCCTCCCTGGTATATTCACGAATGATAGTCAAAACAGCATTGTCTGAAAAATGTAGATTCTTATCATTCAAGCCATTCATCTTGATCTGTTTGCCTATCAAAAAGCCTTTTGCTATCTGCAGCTTTTCTTGTTCCGTATAACCTGGAAGCCGTATGATTTCCATTCGATCTTGCAGAGGCGCCGGGATGTTGTGCAGCGTATTGGCTGTAGTGATAAACAGGATCTCAGAAAGGTCGTAGTCCACATCTAAGTAGTGATCGTTAAACGCAAAATTTTGCTCCGGATCAAGGACCTCAAGAAGCGCGGCAGAGGGATCACCTCGGAAATCAGTACTCATTTTGTCTACTTCGTCCAGGCAGAAGACGGGATTATTTGCCTTTGCTTTCTTGAGAGATTGTATAATTTTGCCGGGTAGTGCGCCAATGTAGGTTCGTCTATGACCGCGAATCTCGGCTTCATCCCGGACACCTCCCAGGGAAAGTCGAATAAATTTTCGATTTGTGGCCCGTGCTACAGACCTGGCCAGTGATGTCTTGCCAACCCCCGGGGGGCCGACGAGACAGAGGATAGGGCCACGAATCTTTTTTACCAGGGCTTGAACCGCCAGGTATTCAAGAATCCGCTCCTTTGGTTTTTCCAAGCCATAGTGGTCATTATTTAGGATTTCCTCGGCCTTTTCAATGTTAGTTTGAACCTTGGTTCTGTCGAACCATGGAAGTTCAATAATCCAGTCAATGTAATTTCTCACAACCGAGGCCTCTGCCGACATCGGAGACATCATCTTCAGTTTTTTGAACTCCTGCTCTACCTTGGCATTGGCCTCTTTTGACAACCTCTTGCGCTTTATGCGTTTTTCAAGCTCTTGCAACTCACTTTGCTGGTCGTCAGCATCTCCCATTTCCTTTTTAATGGCCCGCATCTGCTCGTTCAGATAGTAGTTTTTCTGCATCTTTTCCATCTGTTTTTTGACTCGTCCCTTGATGCGGTTCTCTATGGCGAGGACTTCAATTTCAGACTGCATGAGTTCATAGAGGAGGGAGAGCCTCTTGGAAAGTTGCGTTGCGTCCAATAATCTCTGCTTGTCTTTAATTTTGAACGAAAAGTGAGATGTCACGGTATCCGCCAGTCGTGAAGGACTGCTGATGGAAGCTATCGTATTGGCTAAGTCGCTGGAAATGTTTTTATTTATTTTTGAATAATTGAAGAAAGCGGTTATAATGTTCCTGCTGAGGGCCTCGACTTCCGCGGTATGTGCATGAGACTCGATTATTTCCTCAACTTCAACCAAAAAGTACGGGTCATCTTGGGCAAAACATCTGATACGTGCCCGTTTTTTCCCTTCTATAAGAGCTTTTACCGTGCCGTCAGGGAGTCTTAAGAGTTGGAGTACTGTTCCAATAGTACCTACCCGGTATATGTCTTTTTCAGATGGAGAATCTATGGAGGCATCTTTTTGAGTGGCCAAAAAGATGCTTTTATTGTGTTGGTCCAGAGCATTTGACAATGCATTGATAGACTTGGTTCTTCCCACAAAGAGTGGCGCCACCATATGGGGCAAGATTACAATATCCCGTAGTGGAAGAAGCGGAACAAATATAGGCGGCGCTGAATATTCATCAGGTTTTTTTAATTTTTTTATATTAAACATGGCGTTTCCTTATGCTATGCCTGCTTTTGGGTATGTTCGTTTTCAAACAGGAGAATAGGATCTTCTTGATTTACAATCACCTCTTCACTTATTACACATTCAGTAACCCCTTCGATAGAAGGGAGTTGGTACATTATATCAAGCATGGACTCTTCCATTATAGCCCTCAAGGCACGAGCCCCGGTCTTTCTCGTGAGGGCTGCTTCAGCGATGGCATTGATAGCGCTATCAGTAAATCGAAGGTTTACGTTTTCAAATTCAAAGAGTTTTTTAAACTGTTTTACCAGTGCATTCTTTGGTTGGGTAAGGATCTTCATGAGCGCTTTTTTGTTTAGTTCGCCTAAGGTCGCAGAAACAGGGAGTCTTCCAATGAATTCCGGAATAAGACCGAACTTGATAAGATCTTCCGGTTGGACCAGCCTCAGGGTTTCACCTATATTTGCTTTTTCGAGTTTGATTATTTCAGCTCCGAATCCGATCGATTTTACTCCTGTACGTGCTTGAATAATTTGCTCCAAACCATTGAATGTTCCACCGCAGATAAATAGTATATTAGAGGTGTCTGTCCTAATAAAATCTTGTTGCGGATGCTTTCGGCCTCCCTTGGGTGGAACGCTTGCCACGGTGCCCTCAATAATTTTTAGTAAGGCCTGTTGCACACCTTCGCCTGAGACATCCCTTGTAATTGAAGGATTATCTGATTTTCTGGCAATTTTGTCTATTTCATCAATGTACACAATCCCACGACTGGCACGTTCTACGTCATAATCACAGTTTTGAAGTAAGCTGGCGATAATATTTTCGACATCTTCTCCCACATATCCTGCCTCTGTCAGGGTGGTGGCATCTGCAATGGTAAATGGCACATTCAGTATACGTGCTAACGTTTGAGCCAAAAGCGTCTTTCCTGAACCGGTTGGCCCGATAAGAAGAATATTGCTTTTTTCAATCTCCACATCATCCATGGAGACATTACTTTCAACCCGTTTATAGTGATTGTAAACAGCAACAGACAATATCTTCTTTGCCTGTTCCTGTTCTATGACATATTCATCCAGAATCGCCTTTATTTCAGAGGGCTTAGGCATAACAGCATGTGCCGAAGTTTCTTTTGTTTTTCCGTATTCTTCCTGGATAATTTCATTGCACAGCTCAATGCATTCATCACAAATATATACTGCGGGCCCAGCGATTAATTTTTTTACCTCATCCTGCCCCTTTCCACAGAAAGAACACAAAAGGTCGCTTGTATTTATCTCACCGCGTTTTGGCATATCATCTCCTCCGCCAACCAACAAAAGAACTTCCTTGGCCGGTGCAGCCTGCCAAAAAGTCCCTAAGTGTTGGGTTAGTCTTTTTTGTCCGTTTCTCTCTCTGTAATTAGCTCATCTACTATACCATATTGCAAAGCTTCATCTCCACTCATGAAATAGTCTCTATCAGTATCCTGCTGGATCTGTTTTATATTTTTATTTGTATGCTTGGCCAGAATCTTGTTTAGGGTCTCCCGCAACCGTAGTATTTCCCTTGTTTGGATTTCGATATCAGATGCCTGCCCCTGAAATCCCCCCAAGGGTTGGTGGATCAATATCCTTGCATGAGGAAGAGCAAATCGTTTTTTCTTTGCGCCGGCTGCTAAGAGAAGGGCTCCCATGCTGGCAGCCTGCCCCATACATAGGGTAGAGACCTTAGGTTTAATATACTGCATTGTGTCATAAATGGCAAGTCCGGCAGATACTATACCTCCGGGGGTGTTGATATAGAAATTGATATCCTTATCCGGATCTTCGGATTCCAAAAAGAGCATTTGAGCGATTAAAACATTTGCAACATCATCAGTTATTGGCGACCCGAGAAAGATGATTCTGTCTTTTAAGAGTCTGGAATAGATATCATAAGCGCGCTCGCCTCGCGAACTCTGTTCAATGACCATAGGGATAAGTGGCATAAATTTTCTCCTTATTATTTAAATTTAGGAATTGAGGAACTTAGGAATTGCGAATTAAAGGATTTTTTTTAACCTTCAATTCCTCAATTCCTCAATCCTTCAATTCCTCAATCCCTCAATTCCTCTTCTACGGTGCTGTTATCAATAATAAATTTAACGGTATGTTCTTCGAGAAATTTTTGATCCAGGTTGGCAGCCTGTTGTTTATCTTGCTTATATACCATCTTAAGGCTTTCTACGGGCTGGCCCAATTTCTTGGACAGATTCTCAAAGCCGGCGTTTAGAATTTCATCATTAATTTTAAATCCTTCTTGTTCGATAATCTTATCGAGTATCAGGAGGCCACGTATCTTTCTTTCCGCGGCCGGCCTGTATTTTTCCAGTAACGTCTTTTGCGTGTGCCCCATATCTTGTAGCGAAAGGTTCTGACTCCCAAAGGCGGCTTCAGCATCCTTTGCCATAACTTGCGTCTCATGCTCCACTAAGATTCCCGGCAGTTCAAAATCGGTCTTTTCAATTAGTTTATTGACAACCTGTTCGTAAAGCTCTCTTTCAGAAAAATTATTAAAACTGCGTTCCATTTCTTCTCGAATGGCTGACTTCAACTCTTCGAGGCTGGAAAATTGTCCAAGATCTTTTGCGAATTCATCATTGATCTCCGGAAGAATCTGCTCTTTGATCTCCTTGACAGTTACGGTAAAGGAGACTTCCTCGCCAGCCAAATTCTTTGGGAGGTAGTCGTCCGGGAATTTGACCGGAAATGTCTTTGTCTCACCGCGTGTCATACCAATGAGTTGATCGCTAACTTCCTTTAATAATTTTTCAGAACCTACTTCAGCGATAAAGTTTTCGGTCTTTCCGACCGGCTCGAACGGCTTTCCATCTTTGAGTCCTTCGTAATCAATCTGTACAAAATCTCCGGTCCTTACTGGTCTGTCCTCATCTATAGTCTTCAGTTGTGCCTGGCTGCGTTGAATTGTTTTAAGCTTTTCCTCGATCTTATCGTCGCTCACCTTATAGATAGTCTTTTGAAGCTTAAGTCCTATGTATTCATTGATGGAAACAGGCGGTTTCACCTCAACTGTGGCAGAATATTTATATTCTTGTCCCGACACAAGCTCGGGATAATCGAAATTCGGGTTTCCCAGTGGAGCTATATCGTTTTCTTGAAGCGCCTTAGGGTAAGACATGCTTATTAATTCAGCGCTTACTTCAGATGTTACATCTTTTTTGAATCTGTTTTCCAGAACCGAACGGGGCACTTTGCCAGGACGAAAACCCTTAAGTTTGACGCTCTTTCGCAGTTTGTTGTAGAATTTATTAATTTCCTTGGTTACATCCTCTTTGGGAATCTCAACATGGAGTTTCTTTTTGACACTGCTAATATCTTCTACGCTTACTTTCATAACCTTCCTTTCTGAATTTTTGTATATTGTTCAGCTATTAGCTCGATAGTTCAGAGGTAAATGGGTTGTTGCCAAACAAAAAATTTATATTTCACCGCTTGCTATTCCTTCACAATCATTTTTTACAAGCTTGGTGCGAGAGGGGGGACTCGAACCCCCAATCCGCAATGGAACTGGATCCTAAGTCCAGCGCGTATGCCAATTTCGCCACTCTCGCAAAAGACGATTGACCTGCCACGCAGATATGATAATAATAAATGTATATTTTGTCAAAGATGATAGTCAATAAACTCATATTTGTATAAGGAATTCAAAACAGTGTCAAGGAAATAGTAAGGATGCGAAGCCCCTATATTCTACGTCTTCAATTAACGAGGTTAATGGTATCTTTTGTATTATATTTCTTCCTGATCGCGTCTTTTACTTTGACTGATGTGTGTGCTGGAAGTATCTATTTGCAAGGACAAAAGGAGGGAGGTGAAGGGATAACTATTGTGCTTGATCCAGGACACGGCGGGTACGATTCCGGCGCGGTGGGTCCCGGAGGTCTCAAAGAAAAAGATATCACTCTTTCCCTGGCTCGGGCTGTGAAAAAAAGGCTGTCTGATCACTACAATGTATTGCTGACTCGGACAGATGACTATTGGATTGATGTGGAAGAACGGGCGGCAACGGCAAATCGTCATAACGCAAATCTGTTTATAAGTATTCACACAGGTGGGAGTTTTCGACATAAGGCAAGCGGCCTCGCAACTTTTTACTGGTCCGGAGAAAAGGCCAAGAGGGTTAGTCATATCCTCGGGGCCGCAGAGGAATGGGACACTGAGACGGGGTCGGCGGAATGGGAGCGTATACAGGAAAGGTACCTGTCAAAGAGTCGGACATTGGCGGTACGAGTACACAAGGAACTTATAGGATGTTTAAATATCAATGACAGAGGGTGTAAGGCGGCTCCTATATATGTCATTGCCAGCGCAGACATGCCCGCGATACTTGTGGAGGTGGGATATGTGACCAATCCAGCCGAAGAAAAACAACTGGGCAACCAATTGTTTTTGGGGATAATTGCAGAGGGGTTGAGCAAGGGGATAACCGCTTTTGTTCAAGAAGAGATTAAAAAAATAAGGGATTAAGGGATTTTGCCGTAAATTGCGGGTTGTATTAAGATTGAATACGTGGTATTAAACCCTCTTTTTGTAACTACTCAGGTTCAAGGTTAGAAAGCGATCAACTCTGAACCTAACAACCTGAGTAGGCACCTTTTTTTAAATATAAAAAGTATCAGCCATGAGCTAAAGTTGATTTCGGGGCGTGGCGCAGCCTGGCAGCGCGTCTGCTTTGGGAGCAGAAAGTCGGAGGTTCAAATCCTCTCGCCCCGACCAATAAAATCAATCAGTTAAGCCGTCAGTATTTTTGGCGGCTTTTTTTTGTAACAAACTATTGATGACTTCATTTATTTTTCCCTGACGAATGTTTCATAGCTCGTCCGGTATATTTCGGTGAGGGTAAGAAAGGCGGTCATTATCAGTGGGCCATAGATAATTCCAAGAATTCCGAATACTTTTAATCCTCCCAGAATAGATAGAATAATGAGCAATGTGTGCATCTTGACTTTTTGACCCACCAGCTTGGGTTTAAGCAGGTATTCTACAAAGCCGGTAATGAGCACATATATAACGACAAAACCAATTCCTGCTGCGATTCTTCCTTTTAAAAAGAGGTAGATAGCCGCTGGAATAAATACCACGGAGATGCCGACTATGGGGAGGAAAGCCAGGAGGGCCATAATAAACCCCCAGAGAAAGGGAGAGCTTAATCCGAAAAATGCAAATGTTATCCCCCCCAGTATCCCCTGTATCAAGCCTGCCAAACCATTTCCTATAAGGACCGCTCCTGCCATTTCCTGAAACTTAGCAATAAGCTTGTGATCCTGTTCAGCGGGCAGAGGAGAAAGGTCTACGATAAAAGCGATAAGTTTTTGTCCGTCAAGCAACAAGAAATAGATGATCATCACCATGAGAAGAAAATTAATTATAAAATTCAACATGTTAGAAGCAATAGCCCTGGCTTGCTCGTACAAAAAAAGTCCTACCTCTTTACCAATATCGGACAGAGCCTTGTTAAAACTTTCAGAATCGAGGTGTATATTATAACCTTCAAGTATCTTTTCTATTTTATCAGCCCATTCGCTGTTTTGGAGCAATTCTTTGGTATGCTGGGCTATGGCGGCATCTTTGCTCATCTGATATAGGCCGTACGCCTCTTGGGAAAGGGCGCCTACAAAAAACACCATGGGCACAAAGACGACCAGAAAGATGACCAGACAGGTGACAAGAGAGGCCCAGTGAGGTCGGATTTTTTTTAGAAAAAAGGAATAAAGTGGATAAAAGATCCCGGCGAGGACAAAGGCGAGGATAAGTATGGATATAAAGGGCCAGAGTAGCTTACCTAAGAGGACCCCTGAAACCAGAAAGAGGATCAAGAAATACTTGAAGATCATCCGGCCTTGGTTTTTTTCTCCTTCCATGTTCACCTGTTCTGTTTGTTGTTGGTCGTCCATAATGCTTATAACCCCACGCGGCCAGTTTACATTTATTTAGGTGATGATTTGTGAATAATTCAGGGTAATGTTAAAGAAAACTTACTATATGAGATTGTGAAAAGTCAATATAATGTCATAAAAAGTCTTGGGTTAGCCTGAATTGATTGTTTTGTAGCATCATCAGAGACTTGTTGCGGTAGCGGCAAAATATTATTTGACAACCCGTGGTCTATAGACTTAAAATAATATAAAAATCCAAAATGCTCAAAGTGGTTCGCAAAAGACTTTTTACGAAACCATCATATTGAGATCATTAAGAAGGGGAAGATATCATGATTGTAGAAAGGTTAGCCTCGAATAAAATTGAACGTCTTGCAAATGGTTATATGAGACTCTTTGCGGTATTTGCCCTGTTTGGATTTATTATGCTTACTCCGGCGTG
>DAOVGD010000129.1 GCA_030672555.1 Desulfobacterales bacterium | reverse complement strand
GAGCGCCGAAAGGATCATTGCCGCTGGAAAGAAGGTAAAGGAAAGCGGAATAAAACTCTCGACAACGGTTCTATTGGGAGTGGCCGGGAGAGATCGTTCTAAAATACACGCAGAAAAGACCGGCACGGTTTTGAGCGCCATAGATCCCGACTATATAGGGGCACTCAGCCTGATTCTTCTTCCGAACACTAAGCTTTATTCAGACCGCCGGGAAGGCAAGTTTGATTTAATTGCTTCCAAAGAGATGCTGGAAGAGTTAAAGACCATGTTCGAACATACCAGGCTTTCACGAGGACTTTTTTTCGCTAATCATGCATCCAACTATCTTCCCATTAAGGCGAGGCTCCCAAGGGACAAGGAAGCTACTATAGAGTTAATCGACAAAGCTATTTGCGGAAAGGTTCCTCTCAGGCCTGAGAGGTTGCGGGCGTTGTAACCTGGGTCTTAGGTTTAGCCTGACATGCATCCCATTCTGCGCCGCATGCTATTGATGGCCAAATCCGGTTCGAATAGAAGGTTTCCCCCGGCGCTAACCCTGGAAGTTGCCTTATAAAAATCCCGCTACAATAACCTTGAAGAGATGGCTGGGAAAGTTGCCAAGCTGCCATTTTCAGTTGACATGAAAAAGAATGGAGGTTAGTGTTTTAAAGGCTGCATTTTTCTGAAGCTTTTCTTGAGTTGTAACAACTTCGTTTATAAAGAGGGCAATGGAATTGTAATGAGCCAGGTAATCTTACAAGGGCTTATGGCCGTTCTCTTTTTCCTCGTAACCTGGGCTGTGTTGCACCGCATTGCCGCAAATGTGACAACTCCAAGGCGTGTGATTAAATGGATTAGTAATAAAATTGGACTCTTTGTATTACTTAAGCCTGGGATCACAAGCCGGCTTAACGACTGGCTTATCAAATTGTGGAAACCTCTCCTGGCCATTATTATTGTAGCAGGCTTTTTTCCCATACTCAAACTTCCTGCTGTATTTTTCCATAAAACCTTTTTGCTAGAAGCACCTTCTTTTCTACACATTCCCAAGCTGCGTCAAGATTGGGTTGACTTTCGTGCCCGTCACTTGTCATTAGTGGGGCGTGAAAAGGAACTGGCAGCACTTAATGATTTTCTCAATCATGAAAGGATATTTTCCTGGTGGTGGCTGAACGGGAGCCCTGGAAGCGGCAAGAGTAGGCTCGCCCTGGAGTGGATACTTTCCCTACCCAGCTCCTTTGTACATTCTCGTGGCTATGATGCAGGTTTTTTTCGTGGGGCAATTGATGAAGAGGACTGGAAAGAGTGGCAACCACGGCGTTCAACTGTGATAGTGATAGATGATGCAGCCGAACATGTGGACGCTGTTCTGCGCATACTCCGAATTTTAGGGGCACGTGCCTCTCAAATCAAGTATCCAATCCGGGTCTTACTGGTCGAGCGTAGCCTGCCACAAAGTCTGAAAAAGTTAGAGGAAGAGCAACATTACACGGAGTGTCGATATGACGCCAAACCCTTGTTGGTTTCTCCTTTGGACGAAAATCATCTAAAAGTTCTCGCAGAAGAGCTTGCTGCCAAACGTAACAAAAAACCAGTACTGTCGCCAGAACTGGAGAAAAGAATATTGGACATAAGCGGAGGCCGCCCGTTGCTAATGATCTTGGCTCTTGATAGTTTACTCGAATATGGCGATCCGCAATGGACTACTCACGAAGAATTGGTTTTCAATCAGGCCCAGCGAATAGCTACCAAGTTACAACAACACGGCCTGGACAAGGAGTGCCTGCCGCTCGTGGCCCTGGCTACCCTGACCCGCGGTCTTCCCTGGGCTCTAGCAGAACGCCTTGAGCCTAACGCTACCTGCCAGGACAAGCGCTTGCTAGACCGGCTATTCAATCAGGACGCCTCAAAAGCCATTCCGCCGATACAGCCTGACCTACTAGGCGAATATTTCCTACTCGAACAATTTAGCCGTATTACTGAACCTCAACGGAATATATTATTAAAGACTGCCTGGGAAGCTTATCCAGAGAGGGTATTCCTGACTCTCTTCAATTTAATCAGGGACTTCCCCCAGCACCCGATGGTCACTGCTCTAGATATACGCCCTACTGATGAGACGGCTGTGCCATATTGGGGGAGGGTGCGTGTTAACCTACTCGCTGAGGATTGCCTATCTTTAGATAAGGCGGAACATCTATGGGACGATATATTGAATCTTGCCAAAGACTACCCTGAAAGCGCTGCCGTACATGAAATTATGGCGTGGGGAGCCGCCAACGTGATTAGTGTTTTTGGCGAAAACCATGATTGGGAGAGGATGGAAGCAGCCTTTAAAAAACTCTCTTACGCTGCGGGACACTTTCCAGATAACGTCGCTATCTGGTCAGCGTTAGCCTGGGGCTGTGCCAACGAGGTTAGTTACTTTGGGCAAAACCAGGAGTGGTACAAAGCGCGATTGCCCTTCAGGATTCTTCAAGCAGTAGCGGATAGAGGGCAAGAAAACCGCACAATACAGATTGCTTTTGCCACTGCTTCGGCCGATATAATGAGTTGTTATGGCAACCTCGGGCTTTGGAAAGAGATGCGGGCAACTCTGATTGATCTTGACGGCTTGAGCAGCCGCTATTCGGAAGATCCGCTTATCCAAAATTTAGTAGCCGGTGCGTTGAAAAACGCCATTGGACAATATGTAAAGAATACGCATTTAGAGGAAATAGACGCGACTTTCGAGAAGTTACAGTCTATTGCCGCCCGTTTCCCGAAAAATACGAAGATCCAACTTTTGTATGTCGAGGGTATATCAGATACAATCATTGGTTATGGCAAAAAACAAGTCTCGGCGGAGATACAAGAAATGTTTCAGATCCTGGAGGAGGTAGCGGAGCGTTTTCCGAATGTGGTCGAGATTCAGTCGCAATTGGCCCTTGGTGCTTATAATGCAGTCGATGGTTTGCGCCGGGGCCAGCTTTGGGATGGTGTCCCGCGGATTTTTAGGGTTCTACAGGAGGTAGCAAAACGATTTCCAGATCAGATCGAGATTCAGTCGCGAATGGCTCAGGCAACTGTTAATATGATAGGTTTTTATACCGAAAAGGAGCAATATATAGATGGCATGCAAAAGGCCTTCAAGGTTCTGCAAGAAATGGCTGCGCAAAATCCAAAGAATTCGGCGATTCAATTAGCATTGGCCGAGGGTGCGGTCAGGGCATTTAAAGGTTATGCTGAAGGCGGACGTCTGGATGACACGCAAAAGGCCTTCAAAGTTCTGCAAGAAGTGGCCGAACGACACCCGAAGAATGCCGAAATTCAATTAATGTTGGCCAAGGGTGCATTCAACGCGATTAAGGTTTGTGACGAAAGCGGGCGCGTGGATGATATGCAGGAGGCCTTCGATTTTTTAGATGAAGTGGCCAAAGAACATCCGAAGAATGTGGGGATTCAATTAGCATGGTCCATGGGCGCGGTCAACGCAATTAAGGTTTATGGCGAAAGCGGACGCGTGGATGATATGGAGGAGGTCTTCGATTTTTTAAGTGAAGTGGCCACGCAAAATCCAAAGAATGTGGGAATTCAACTAGCATTGGGCATGGGTGCGGTCAGGGCATTTAAAGGTCATGCTCAAAGCGGACGCGTGGATGATATGGAGGAGGTCTTCGATTTTTTAGATGAAGTGGCCAAAGAACATCCGAAGAATGTGGGGATTCAACTAGCATGGTCCATGGGCGCGTTCAACGCCATTAGTTATTATGGTGAAAGCAAACGCCTGGATGATATGCAAAAGGCGTTTGAAGTCCTGATTCGTGTGGCTGACTCTTTCCCAGAACTCCCAGACAAAGATAACTTGGTTATGCGTGCCCAACCAATCTTGCAGCATATGAACAAAACCAAATAAGACCAAGGACTTTGAACAAAACCAGGCCTTCCGACACTATCCTGCCTCAAACACCGATCTCCATTGAATCACGTAAGCCGGGCACATGATTGCGCATCAAGAAGCTGGGAGAAACTTTGTAAGTTGGTCTAAAAGATAATTTTGGACGCTTTAGTCTGCACTGGGTAAACCCATTTCAGGATTTATTTCTCTTATAACAGATCCTTTTACTTTCCTGTATTCTTCTTCACCCCCAGGCAGGGTTTTCTTAATCAGTCTCTTAATAGTCTCTACAGCAATCTTTAATTCATCAATTTCTGCCTTCAGGTCCAGCTTTATCTTGGCTATCTCATCTCCGGTACAAAGGAGCTCCTTTTCGAGTAATCGGAGCTTCTCGTCTATTTCGATTTCTTTCATACTTTTTCCTTTCCCGCTTGTTTCTTCAGTTAGTATCCTAACAGTATTTGTAAAGGGCTCTTTAGCCAGCTCACTTAAGATCAAGGTTAGTTCAAAAATACCTTTATACCATGTTTATAATATTCTTCAACCGAAGAAATCATTTTTCGTCGCTGTAAATAATAACCGGAACTTGGATATCGGTTTCAACTTGACATTCAACGTTGCCAAGTGATATTTGTAATATATTATAATACCTAATGAAATGCAAAGCGCTTTCCTCGATTTAATTCCCAGCGGAGTCTGGAATGGCAAAGATTCTCGTCGTGGATGATGAAGAAGCTATTCACCATCTGTATAATAGCATCCTTTCTGAAGTAGGCCATGAAGTATTTGTGGCAGAAGATGCTGAAAAAGCGAAATCCATATTATCCAAAGAAGAGTTTGATGTTGCCGTAGTGGATCGGATTCTTCCCGGGCAAGAAGACGGCGTGGACATCCTTAGATTTATCCAAGCCAAACATCCCCTTTGTCAAATCATTATGCTTTCAGGATTTCCTACCTTTAGCTCGGCATCAGAAGCAATTCGTTGCAGGGCCTTTGACTACTTAACTAAGCCGGTCAAAGCAACAAAACTTTGCGAGGTCGTTAATGCCGCTGTAAAAGAAAAAAATTTTCAGGAAGCACAAACCCTTAATGCGGAAAAGAACAAGAAAAGCTATGAGGAAATGAAGTCAAAACAGGAGATGCTGCAACATGATATGCGATCTCTTCTTATAGGAATAATCGGTTTTGCCAACCTCCTCATCAACAGAACATCATTGGATGAAGCTCAATTGGAATATTGTAAACAAATTCAACAATGCAGTGGTCAGTTGGAAAACATGGTAAACGCCTATCTTGATATATCGCATTTAGAACAAACACATTTTCAACTTAATAAGACAACGTTCAACTTCTTGGATATTGCCAGACAATCAAGAAAAACGTTGCATTTTCTGGCCGATGAAAAGAATGTAGATATTTCCATAATATACAACAAAAAACTGCTTTCCATAGGCGACGTTCTTTTCTTCGAAGGGGATCGAATGTATCTGCAAAATGCCATCGACAACCTTTTGAAAAATGCCATCGAGGCATCCCCTCCGGATCGTAGAGTAAAGCTCAAGATTAAGAATACAAATAGCCACTTATGGGTTACTGTTCAGAACTGGGGTGCTATTCCGGCAAGTCTGCGCCCTACATTTTTTGAAAAATATACCACCTCAGGAAAAGGGAAGGGAATGGGGATAGGTACCTATATGGCGAACTTAGTTGTAAAAGCACATGGGGGGGAGATAATCTTCGAGTCTTCCGAGGGCAAGGGGACTGAGATATTAATAAAGCTACCGCTTCCATCAGGGCAAGGGTGAACCGGAACCACCCTTCAAACATATGGCCATTTTCACACCTTAAATCAAAAATTATCATGATACCACTTAATAGGAGGCTGTCCGAGAATTCTGATCCTACTGCAAAAGCGTGAGAAACGGCCTAAATTTCCGCAAGTTTTCGTCAAATAGGCCTGCTATTCTCCTCAAATTTGCGAAAATTTTGTCTCGTTCTCACTCTTTTTCGTTACGGACATAATTCTCGGACAGCCTCCTAGAGCAAAGAGTTGATGATGATTAAACATCGTGCAAAGGCGTTGATGATACAAGGTACCGGCTCCGGGGTGGGAAAGAGCGTTTTAACAGCAGCTTTTTGTCGCATATTTAGGGATAAGGGGTTGAGGGTTGCGCCGTTCAAGGCCCAGAACATGGCCTTGAATTCCTTTGTAACCGAAGATGGCCTTGAAATGGGAAGGGCCCAGGCCTATCAGGCCGAGGCGTGCGGACTTGCACCGGACGTTCGGATGAATCCGATCCTGCTTAAGCCTTCCGCGGATAACTGTTCTCAGGTAATCCTAATGGGTAAGCCCGCTGGAAACCGGGATGCCAAAAACTATTATAGCCATTATAAACGACATCTTGAAATCGCGAGAAGGGCATATACGGATCTTGCCGGGGATTATGACGTTATCGTTATTGAAGGAGCAGGGAGTCCGGCCGAGATCAACCTGCAGGCAACCGATATAGTGAACATGCAGATGGCGGCGTTTGCCGATGCCTCGGTCCTGATCGTAGGAGATATCGACAAAGGCGGAGTATTTGCCTGGATGAAAGGGACCTATGATCTCATACAGAATGAGCATAAAGAGCGGGTAAGGGGCTTTTTGATCAATAAGTTTAGAGGCGATATTTCGCTGCTGGAACCGGGTAACCGCTCTTTTGAGGCAATGACAGCGGTTCCGATACTCGGGGTGATTCCCTATTTTCGGGATATCCGCGTAGACGAGGAAGACGCTATCCCTCCGGACATTACAGATATCACAACAGACTCCGAACATATTGATATTGGCGTGGTGCAGATTCCGCATATCTCTAATTTCACAGATTTTATTCCATTGGCGCACGAAAAGGATGTCCACCTTCATTTTGCACGCCACCCCATAGAGCTTGAAACTTGCGACGTAATCATCCTGCCCGGGAGTAAGTCGACCATCTCGGACGCAGCCTATTTGGCAAAATACGGTTTTTTTGAGGCAATAAGAAGACTGAGGAAACAGAGGACATTTGTGGTCGGTATCTGCGGGGGCTATCAAATGCTTGGAGATGTAATCTACGATCCCAACCGGATTGAGGGGAGCATACAAAAGATTAAGGGGGTTGCTATCCTTCCGGTTGAGACCACCATCGAAAAGGAAAAGACCCTGCGCCAGGGATTATACAGGATAGGTAATGACACTCTGTTCGAGGCAGGATCCGTAGTGCGAGGTTATGAGATCCATATGGGAAAGACCGTGGTCAAAGGAGAAGCAACACCAGTACTGGATGGAGCAGATCCCGGTATGTGCCTCCTTTCAGAAGACAAGACAGTGTTAGGCACCTATATCCACGGTTTTTTTGATGACGATAGAGTCCGGCGCTCGTTCATTAACTATTTCAAAGAAAAGAAAGGATTTTCCGTTGACAAAGACGGTCTTTCCTACCATTCCTTTCGCGAAACACAGTTCGATCGACTAACCCAGGTCGTGCGAGACAATTGCGCTATGGAATTTATTTATCAGATGGTGGGGCTTTGATGGGTTTCCTTTTTCCCAAAAATCAGATTTCATTATTTGAGATGACTATTCAGTTGACTCACCAATGTCTTTGCAACTTCTTTCTGTTCAACACGCCACGTAAATGGATTTGCAATAGCATGGAAACGTGCAACTTGTTGTCATATAAACAATTATTGGATTTTTGTGGTGAGGTAACTCAATAGTCATATTATTTGATGACCCTATGCCGGTGATTTCATTGGCTCCTGTTTGAAAACATGTTTAAAAACATTGACAAATATACTCTATTTATTTTAAGTTAATATATTTTCGTTATTACGGGTTATTACGGATTGAACAGGCATGAAAATAGACGACTTTCGACTAAAATTAGGTAAGAAAGAGTTTGTCCCTATCGTTATTGGAGGAATGGGTGTCAACATTTCCACAACAGAGTTGGCGCTGGAAGCTGCCAGGTTAGGGGGCATCGGGCATATTTCGGATGCCTTAGTTCCGACAGTGGTTGATCAGCGTTTTCATACACATTTTGTTATGAACAAACTGAAACGCTATCAGTCGAATATCGGCAACAGGGATAAATCCAAAGTTCACTTCGATCTGGAAGAATTGGCAAAGGCCCAACGGCTGTATGTCAGCAAGACAATGGAGGCCAAACAAGGTGAAGGGGATATTTTTATCAACTGCATGGAAAAGTTGACGATGAACGACCCCCCGGGAACGTTGCGAACCCGATTAATAGCCGCCATGGATGCAGGAATTGACGGCATTACCCTCAGTGCAGGACTCAATTTAAGGTCTCTGGAACTGGTGCAGGATCACCCTCGTTTCCACGATGTGAAAATTGGAATTATTGTTTCGTCTGTTCGGGCTTTAAAAATCTTTCTTCGCCGTGCATCTCGGGTAAGACGGTTACCGGACTATATCATTGTCGAAGGGCCATTAGCCGGGGGGCATTTAGGTTTTGGCGTCAAAGATTGGCATCGATATGATCTAAAGGAGATTGTCCGGGAAGTCCTGATTTTTTTAAAGGCTGAAGATCTAAAGATTCCCGTCATTCCTGCAGGAGGAGTGTTTACGGGCACTGATGGTGCAGATTTTCTTCAAATGGGAGCTTCCGCCCTCCAGGTAGCGACACGGTTTACGGTAACCAAGGAATCGGGACTCCCGGATGATGTTAAACAGAAATACTTGGAGGCCGAAGAACAGGATGTTGTTGTCAATTCAGTTTCTCCTACCGGCTATCCTATGCGCATGTTGAAGCAAACACCAGCCCTCAGTGCAACCACAAAGCCCAACTGTGAAGCATTGGGGTACATTTTAGACAGCCAGGGAAATTGCGCTTACGCCAAGGCTTACTATGATGCTTACGAAAAAAAACCTGGGGGGGAGATTATCGTTAAAGATAAGATTTGCCTCTGTCTCCAAATGAAAACTTACCGCTGTTGGACGTGTGGTCACAATGTCTACCGTTTAAAAGACACTACCCGCCGGTTGTCTGATGGCTCTTACCAATTGCTCACGGCAGAGCATGTATTTCGTGACTATCAGTTCAGTGCCGATCATCAGATTCAACTACCTACTCCGAGAACTCCATGAAGTGTAATGTTAGATTATGGCTAACAGGGCTCGTGCTAATAACTTTTTTCTGCGGGAGCGAAATGACTTATGGGCAAAATCTAACCACGGATGAACTATACGCTGAAATCGGCTTTAACTTCTATACCGGCGATTATGGCACTGACACAGATACAGATACCTACACTATACCAGTTATATTCGGTTATTCCTTTAGTGATCAATGGGATTTTTACCTCACAATCCCATACATACACCAGAGCACAAGTGCTACCGTTACTGTCGCAGGGCGCCCCGTCCCCGTAAAGAAAAACAAGACTGGCGGCAAGAGCAAGATTACTGAACAGCATATCGACACTACCTCACATAGCGGGCTCGGGGATATTTATATTGACGGAAGTTACGCAGCGCTCATGGAAACATCCGAGGAACCGGCACTTTATATCCTGGCCGGCATAAAATTCCCTACGGCTGACGAAGACAAGGGCCTGGGTACAGGTGAATATGATTATTGGTTAGGTCTTGGCTTGGGAAAAGGGATCAGAAAATGGACGTTCTCAGGAGATATAAAATATAATATCGTAGGGTCACCGGGAGGAATAGACCTGGACGATTTCTTTTCTATAACCGCTGATGTAAGCCACCAGTGCACCGCATCTTTTGATGGGTCAATTTCCATATACGCCGCGGAAAGTGCTTCTGACGAGTCCGATAGCCCATTGGAAATCAGCTTAACCGGAGAATATACCATAGACGGGGATAACGCGGTATCACTTTATTTACTGAAAGGACTATCAGATGGCAGCCCGGATTATGGGTTGGGTGCGGCCCTGACTCATTATTTTTAGAATGGTAGTTTTGATGGTTTTGCAAAGGTCTCTAATGAAGGAGAGGCGCTATGTCAGAAAGCACAGGTATAGTACGGGACGACCTTTACAAAGAGCATCTCGCCGATTATCCTCACCCGGAAAGCCCACAGCGCCTGGAAGCAATCTATGACATGCTCGATAGCGACGATATAGGGAAAAGATTGCTTCTCATTTCCCCGCGTTCTGCAACTCACGATGAATTGGCATGGATCCATAGCGGGTCTTATATCGAAAGGGTAGCACACACCGATGGCGTGTCCCACATGTCTCTTGACCCTGATACTCAAACCACGCCCCTATCCTATAAGGCGGCCATACTGGCAGCAGGCGGTCTGTTTTCGCTCATAGACAAGATATTTGACGGTACTGTTCGTAATGGTTTTGCTCTGGTAAGGCCTCCGGGGCATCATGCTGAACGGGATCGCGCCATGGGGTTTTGCCTTTTTAATAATGTTGCCCTGGCTGCCATGTATGCCTTCCATCAGTATTCTATAAAGAGAACACTGATTGTGGACTGGGATCTGCACCATGGCAACGCTACCCAGCATAGTTTTTATACGGACCCAAAGGTCCTCTATTTTTCTACCCACCAGTACCCCTACTATCCTGGAAGCGGCGGCTTGACAGAAGTGGGCGACGGTGACGGGACCGGATATACCGTTAATGTTCCCCTAAGCGCCGGCCAGGGTGACAGCGAATTCTTCACTATCTTTAAGCAAATCCTTTGTCCTGTAGCAAGTACCTTTAAACCTGAACTTATACTTGTGTCCGCAGGTTTTGATACATATGCCGGCGATCCTCTTGGCAGTATGAGGGTTACCCCACAAGGCTTTGCCGCGCTTACTCGCGTCCTCATGGACATTGCCGGCGAATATGCCTCCGATAGGCTCGCTATGACCCTGGAAGGGGGATACAATCTTACAGGCCTGCG
>DAOVGD010000120.1 GCA_030672555.1 Desulfobacterales bacterium | reverse complement strand
ATACATTTCATTCCTTAAATCAATCTAAAAAACAGCAAACAGAGCTTGATGATTAAAAAAGGTTGTGTTAATTTGCGAGCCAAGTACTCTTTTTTGCAGAAAAATTGTAATACGAAAACATAGTCCACAGATTACGCAGATTACACAGATTAGGGAAATATAGTTTATTAATCTGCGAAAATCAGCGTAATCTGCGGATTGTTTAACCTTTTTCTCCTCCATAACACTACTTAAGGAGGCTCATTTGCCTGAAAAACTTAGGCCACAATTATACGGTATCCTTGGACATCCGGTTGCTCACAGCCTTAGCCCCGTTATGCACAATGCAGCATTCAGCTACTTGCGAATTGAGGCTTGCTACGTTCCCTTTGATGTGACAGATATCAAAGCTGCGATTCAAGCAGTGCGAATACTCGGCATCCGAGGGGTTAGCATCACTGTTCCTCATAAGATATCAATAATGCCGCACCTGGATCATATTGACGACACAGCGCAAAAGATAGGCGCAGTCAATACAGTGGTAAACCGTGATGGAAAATTGACCGGAACCAACACAGACGGTATTGGTGCAATAAGAGCCCTGTCAAGAGCAGGGTCTTTAAAGCGGAAGCGTATTGTTGTAATTGGCGCTGGAGGGGCTGCTCGAGCCATAGGATTCGGGGTACGGTCTGTAGGTGGAAAGGTTATTATTGTAAACCGAACGATTGACCGCGGTCGCAAACTGGCCGAGGACTTGGGATGCGATTTTGTACCATTGGACAAAATTACGGCTGTGGATGCGGATATCATTGTCAACGCCACTACTGTCGGGATGCATCCGGATTCAGACACGTCTCCCGTCCCTTCCGAATGTTTAAAACCCGGCATTGTAGTAATGGATGCGGTTTACAGCCCTTTAAAGACACGCCTTTTAAAAGATGCGGAAACACGGGGATGTATGACCATCAATGGTCTTTATATGCTGATATATCAGGGGGCTGCTCAGTTTGAAATCTGGACCGGGGAAAAAGCTCCGGTCGAGTTCATGCTGGGGGCTGCCAAAGATAAGATAGAAGATTCGTAACACTTTAGTTTTTTGAAAATATATCCGCCTCAGGTATGATCAAATTTAAACCAGGAAAAACTCACGCATAAGAGCTCGTAAAGAAAGAACAGGCCATGAATGAAAAAATAATAGTAATGGTTCAACAAACAGTTAAAAAAATGGCAATATAGTGTCGGGTTCTTTCTTAATCCCGCTAAAAGCGGGACTCAAACAGTTTCCTGATTTAAATTTGATCACACCTGAAGCTCACATGGAGTCCCGCCTATAATTGGATTTTCACAAAGCTAAAATGTTACGAAAATTAATAGGAAACAAACAATGAAAACAATTCAATCGATAGGGGTGACCGAAGCTGCTGTGACCGTTCCGGGTTCCAAGAGCTATACGCACAGGGCATTGGTTGCTGCTGCATTGGCTAACGGAGATAGTGTTATAGAAAACGGCCTGTTCTGTGACGATACTTATTACACAATGACGGCCCTGAAAAAATTAGGAGCCGTTATTGATCATGTTGATAATAATTTTAGTGTTACAGGGACGGGGGGAGAACTCTCGGAATGTTCCGATACTCTTCAATTCGGCAACGCCGGGACCTCTATACGCTTTTTGACCGCCGTTACAGCACTCGGGAAAGGTGCCTATACGCTTGCCGGAAATACCAGGATGTCGGAACGCCCAATCCAAGATCTTTTGGACGGGCTGAATCAAATAGGGGCGCGCGCCTATTCGATAAACGGGAATGGATGCCCTCCTGTTAACGTTGAAACCAAAGGCCTTGAAGGTGGAAGTCTTTCCCTTAAGGCGAATGTCAGCAGTCAGTACCTTTCGGCCCTTTTGCTGGTTGCGCCTTACACCATAAATGGTCTTGATGTAAAGATTGTTGGCGAATTGGTTTCACGACCGTATGTTACAATGACTATGGAGGTCATGAAACGGTTTGGCGTAAAAGTGGAACAAAGAGATCAGAACAGATTTTACGTAGCAGGTCGCAAAGGATACCTGCCCACCCGATTGTCAATAGAACCTGACGCCTCCAATTCAAGCTATTTTTGGGCTGCGGCAGCAATTACACGCACCCGGATCAAGGTTTCCAATATCAGGCGCACATCACGCCAAGGAGATTTGAGGCTTTTGGACCTCCTTGAAGAGATGGGGTGTCAGATAAAAGAAGAGGTCGATGGGATTAGCTTGCAGGGAGGTCCATTGCAGGGTGTTACAGCGGACATGGGAATGATGCCGGATGTCGTGCCGACCCTTGCAGTGGTGGCTGCATTTGCTGAAGGAAAAACAACGATTCGCAACGTAGCTCATCTCAAGGTAAAGGAGACTGATCGCCTAACAGCGGTTAAGAATGAACTGACAAAGATGGGGATTACTGTTGAGCTACTTCCTGACGGGTTAATTATAGAAGGGGGGCGCCCACACAAGGCGGTCATCGACACTTACGATGACCACAGGATTGCAATGTGCTTTGCAGTAGCAGGGCTTGCGGTCCCGGAGGTCCAAATCAATAATCCGGACTGTGTGGAAAAATCATTTCCGACCTTTTGGGAAACACTCGAACAACTGTACTAACTTGGAAACTACCGCGCAACCATCGCCCTCATCATATCTCCTGCATTTTCTACGTGATCGGCAATGCTGCCGATCATCTCTACCAATCTGATCAGGTGAAAGATCGTTACAGCGTCAGCGCCTATCGCAAAAATGTCATTTTTTAGCGTTGCTTCCAGGATGTCTGCCTGATGTTCTTTTTTGCGCAGTTCCCGAATGTGGTCCTTCACGATCCTGCGCCGTTTTTCAGAAAAAGTCTTAAAATACTGTCGTGATTCTACAACCATTTCACTGAGTCTGTCGAGAGGCTCAAGAACAGAATCTATCATAAAAAGGATATCTCCCTTGAGGTCTTCGGGAATCTTCTCAGGAGGCCTGAACGACAGCCAGTCCAGAACATCTTCAAAGGCGTCGATGACCTTGTCTTGTTCCCTCAGATACCTGAAGAACTGAAACTTATCGACAGGCATCAATGTCCCTTTGGGGAGATGGCCCCTGATACGTCTTTTAACTGCATCGGCCTGTTGTTCCAGGTTCGCCACCTCAATCCGGCTCCGTTCAAAAATTTCACACTCATTCGACAGGTAGCACTTCACAGCACTGTGAAATTTTGATGCCCCTTCTTTCACCTTTTCTGCATGTTCTTGAAGTCCCTTGAAAGGTGAAGACATAAACATGGAAAGTATCGGTATGCGCATAACCCCCCCTGAATCTACAAAAAGATCACGTATAATATTTTATAAATAATCATACTGGTTATAGCGGCAGCAGGGACCGTGATAATCCAATAGAGCATGATTCTAAAAACTACCCCAAAGTTGACTGCCTCAATTCCTCTTGCAAGCCCAACCCCGATCACAGAACCAACAGCAGCATGCGTCGTTGAAACCGGAAGTCCGAGTTTTGATGCCACGAGCACGGTCGTAGCAGCTCCAAAGTCCACCGAAAACCCGCGCGTATTTGTCAGTGTGGTGATTTTAGTCCCCACGGTCTGAATTACACGATGTCCCCACATGGAGATGCCGCAGGCGATTCCAATTCCACCGAATATGAGAAGGAAAACAGGGACAGAGACCTTGCCGCCGATAGAGCCGGTTTTTACTATAAAGTAAACAACAGCTAACGGGCCAATTGCATTGGCCACGTCATTGGCCCCCTGAGACAACGCCACATAGCAAGAAGTCCCGATTTGAAGACGGCGAAAGATCTCCTCAACGCCTTCTTCCCCCTTTTTATTCGTATAACGTTGCAGGAGAAGCTTTCCCAAATATCCGGCAACAGAGGCAACAATGAAGCCAACACCTATGGCAGAAAGCGTCCCGATCGCCATTTTTTTCCCCACGGGGGTCTTGAACAGGAAAGAGAGCACCACAATAAAAAATGTAATCCCGACAAAGTACGGCGACAATGTAATGGCCCTGGCAAGGAGATTGCTCCGCGTTAATATAAACCGACAGATGATTTTAAACATGCCAAATCCAAGGACCATGCTAAAAATAGGAGAAATAATCCAACTGGCCACGATTGCAGCGAGTGTAGACCAGTTAACAGTGGAAAATCCACCTGCTATAATGCCAAAACCGAGCATTGCCCCTACAATTGAATGAGTAGTGGAGACGGGAAGACTTTTCCATGTGGAAAAGAAGACCCACAACGTTGCTGCAATTAACGCTGAAAGAGCCCCGATCATCACTATCTTTGGATCGGTGATGACATCGAGAGAGACAATCCCTTTCCTGATTGTTTCCGTAACATGGGATCCGATAAAAATAGCGCCTAATACATTCAGAATACCAGCAATAAAAACCGCCTGGCGCAGGGTAATTGCCTTGGCGCCTACGGCTGAAGCCATGGCGTTTGCCGCATCGTTGGCCCCGATGTTCCACGCCATGTAAAATCCAAAGATATAGCCAACGATTAAGACAGTATATTCTAAAGTCATTGTGACATCAGATTTATTGGTTGAAAGTGACCACGCCTTCTCTTAAAACTTTTGGCGGGTCAACGGTAACATCTATCACAGTGGACCCTCTATCACCTGCAAGGTGTCCACTGTCTAAGATAAGATCTACCTTTTGAATAATTTCATTGTCCAAAGCATTCACAGTTGAGCAGGCCGGTCTTCCTGAGATATTGGCGCTGGTTCCGGTAATCGGTCGGCCAACAGCCTTGACCAGCTCCCTTGCCACTGGATGACCAACGAGGCGGATACCGATCTTGCCGGTCCCACCTGTTAAATTGTCCGGAATGGTTTTAGCGGCATAAAATACCAGCGTCACTTTTCCCGGCCAGTATCGTTCGATCAAATTCCTCGCAGAGGCAGGAACATCTCGAACCAGAGGAGCGAGTTCCTTTAGATCGGCGATTAAAATCAAAATCGGTTTTGTGGGACCTCGTTTTTTGATCCGATAGACCTTCTCTACTGCCTTGGAAGAAAATGCATTTGCGCCAAGACCGTAAAACGCCCTGGTAGGAAAAACCACGATCCCGTCCTCCAGGATAACACGCGCGGCCTTATCGATGCTGTCTGCTAAATTTTCCGGATCAACAGAGACGATCTTCGTCATATCATCTATCATTTATCATCCATCATTGGACATTTATCATTACATGGCAACGTCAAAGTCGAGCATAAATTTGGAGAATAACACTATTTTAAAAATATTGCCTCACGCAAAGGCGCAAAGACGCTAAGTTTTATTTTTTTCTTTGCGAGCTTGGCGCCTTTGCGTGAGAATATGAAAATTTACATAAATAAATGTTGTTTCAAT
>DAOVGD010000134.1 GCA_030672555.1 Desulfobacterales bacterium | reverse complement strand
GCCGAGAAGCCTGGCAGCCTTGGTCATATTCCCCTGGGCGGTTTTCAATGCGTCGATGATCAGGTCCCGTTCTACGGCCTCCAGCATATAAGGCAATGAGCGAGATGGGAGTGTACTCGTCTTTTCGGCTGTTTGAAGGGTCGGGGGCAGGTGGTAGCTGTGAATGACATTATTGTTGCACAGAATTACGGCCCGTTCTATGCAATTTTCCAGTTCTCGCACATTTCCCGGCCAGTGGTATCGCATGAGCATATCGATCGCCGAGGTCGCTATCCTCCTTATCTGCTTGTCATATTGCTTGCTGTATTTTTCCAGAAAGAATTCGGCCAACAGGAGGACGTCGGTTTTTCTTTCCCTCAAAGGGGGGATATAGATAGGAAAGATATTCAGACGGTAATAGAGGTCTTCCCTAAAGGTTTGGTCCCTTACAGCCTCTTCAAGGGCCTTGTTGGTGGCGGCAATGATGCGTATGTCTACATGGATCGTGCGGTTACCTCCAACCCTTTCGAATTCTGTTTCTTGGAGCACCCGCAAGAGCTTGGCCTGGGCCGTAAAATTAAGTGTGCTGATTTCATCCAGGAAGATTGTCCCTTTGTTGGCGCGTTCAAATTTTCCGCTTCGGGTCCGGATGGCTCCTGTGAAGGCCCCTTTTTCATGCCCGAAAAGTTCGCTTTCTATAAGGGTTTCGGGTAATGCCGCACAGTTTACCTTGATGAACGGTCCTTCCAACCTCGGGCTGTTATAGTGGATAGCGTTGGCTACCAGTTCCTTTCCTGTGCCGCTTTCTCCCCTGAGAAGAACGGTTGCGTCGCTTGATGAGACCTGGTCGATCATTTGAAAGACCTCGGTCATCTTATTACTTCTTCCTACAATGTTGTAGAGACTATACCGTTCTTTGAGTTTCTGCCGCAGTGACTGATTTTCATTGCGCAGGCGGTTTTTTTCATCCTCCATCATCAGCTTAATCCGTGTCGATTGCGCGACATTGGAGGCGATGATAGTCAGGAGTCTTACATCTTCTTCCAAAGAGACATCCTGGCTGAAGAGCCGGTCAACGCTCAACGCGCCGTACGTGACCTCGCCAACCCTGATGGGGACACAGATAAACGCAATCTCCTCTTTTTTGATGTCACCGCGGGATCGGGTCCGGTTCAAGAACAACGGCTCCTTTCCCACGTGGGGAATAATCATCGGCTCTCCTGCCTCCACAACCCTGCCGGTTACCCCTTCACCTATCCGGTAGTGTCCTCGTTCCATCTCTTCATCAGTGAGCCCGTGGGCAACCTCGATACTAAGCTCGTGGGTGCCGGGCTCCAGCAAGGTGATAGTTCCCCGGGTCATTCCCATATGGAGATTAAGTATGCTGAGAACGGAACGTAATGCATCCTTTGGGTCCAATGTTGATGCAAAGGCCTGGCTTACTTCATAAAGAGTGGTCAGCTCCTGGATCTTTCTTTCGAGCGGAGAGTCTTGAGCGAATTCCCTTACGTCCGTCATTGCTTGACATCCTCGGCAGAGGGTGTTGTTACGATATCAGTTTTATGTAATTACTGAACATGAGTCCAAACTGCTCACCCATGGAGGCTTCGTGTCTCTCAGCATATTTCACCAGAGCCGCCATGTCCACAGAAGGGGATTGTGACAACCATACTTCGTCGCCGTTCACCCAATCTTTCACATCGGAAATGGCGGCAGCGTGATTATCGAACTGAAGTCCGACAATATGAGGTCGATCCTTTACGGAAATAGCCTCCACCTCACATTCCGCTGAGGTAACCAGCACCTCAATCCCCTTGGGCAAGGGCGGCAAAACCGCCTGGGCATGCCACTTGAAAAGAGGAAAGGATCTGGGCATGCCGCAAAATATGGGATGGCTGCGACCATATTTTGTAAGATGGCCCGTAATAAATCCAACACTGCGGCAAAAGTTGGGGCCTGTCCTGGCTCCCAGGATGTTGGCAAGAAGCTGGTGACCAAGACAAAATCCAAGATAGGGCTTATCTGTTTCGATGGATCGACGGATGATCTCCTTTTCGATCTTCAGGAATGGATATTCCTTTTCCTGATCCACATTGGGGCTCCCTCCCAATACGATCAGTCCGTCATATGAGCTGATGTCAGGGACGGGCTGATGCCAGACTTTGACCACGTCAAACTGCACACCACATTGCTTTGCTGATCGGATGAGATGCGTCCCCGGTCCTTCCCAGAGCATGTGCTGGAAAACAACGAATCGTTTTTTCATGGTGCACACCCCGCAATTTATGCGGTGCCGCTCTCTTGGGGAATCCAACGGCCGCCAATGGCAACCGGCAAAGAGGAGGAATGGCCCCTTGGAGGGCGGCACCGCGTCAAAAGGGGTCAGCCCGTTAACAGGTACGGACCTCTTGGACGATATCCTCAAATAGTGTTAAAAAACATAAGTAAGTTCCACGGCAACGGTATGATCCTCATCTTTATAGGTGCCGTCTTCATAGGCAAAACATTTCACGTCTGCATAATCGTACCGATACTCCAGAATGGCAAACAGGCCTTCTGCAACGGTAAAGGTGGGAGCAATGGTACCGGCCTGGCGCTTAACAGCCTTGCCGGCATCGTCGCCGCCGGCAACAAGCTCCAGACGGCTTCCGTCGTCGTCATCAAAATAATCATATCTGAGCGTCAGCCCCATCCAGTCTGCAAAATCATAGTGGACCATGAGCATTGCTCCGAACCACTCGGCATCTTCATTGGCTGTGAGAAGGCTGGCGTTCTCTTCCTCGCCGTAATTCAGTTCCCCCCCGATCACCAGATTCTCAATTGCATCGACAGTAAAGTCGAGATCAAAAACGGTTCGTTTATCGTGGTTGTTATTTGCAATTTCCGGCCCCCATACACCGGACAGCCCCACGTTTATTCCTTCTACCGGGGTAAGACCGATGCGTGTCCCAAAGGTCTTGTCTTTATTGTTGTCGGTATTCTCGTCCCAGGCGTTTACAGCATACAGTTTTAGATTTACGACACTCCCCAAATTGGCATCCACCATTAGACCCGTGTGAAAGAGGGCAATGCCGTAGTCGAATACGAGCGCATGTGAATACTGGTACATCTCAGGTGTCTCTGCTGATTCAAAGCCGATAGGCGCGTTGAATTTGCCGAAAATGAGATCCGTGCCCAATGCCACTGGAAGAGCCAAAGTAATATACCCTTGTTCCAGATCAGCATCAGCACCGGCAGTATCGGTAAACCCAAGGTCGATAAATGCCTTGGCCTTATCGGACAATTTGCTTTCAATATAGAGTTCAGCCTTATCCAGACCGAAGGTGTTGGTTTCCGTGGCATCGTTATAGGAATAACTCCCGTCCACAAATCCATTAATTGTAAGGCCCTTGAACACGTCAAAGGTCTCTGATTTTGTCTCCAGCTCCTTTATCTTTTCCTCGAGCGTTGTTACTCTTTT
>DAOVGD010000163.1 GCA_030672555.1 Desulfobacterales bacterium | reverse complement strand
AAATCCTATAACTCCTACAGCCACTTGGTAATAGTAACCTTAGTTCCTTTGCCAGGTTCAGATTCAATCTCAAACTCGTCCATCAACCTCTTGGCCCCGGGCAGCCCCAGCCCCAATGATTTTATCGTGCTATAACCATCGGTCATCGCCAGCTCAATATCAGCTATGCCCGGGCCATCATCTTCACATACAATCCGGATCCCCTTTCGGTCTCCCTGCAAGCCAAAGATAGTAACCCCACCCTTACCAGCGAACCGGTAAATGTTTCTGGCCAATTCTGAGACAGCGGTAGCGATACGAGTCTGGTCGACAGCGCCAAAGCCCATATTACTGGCTAACTCCCTGACTTTCTGTCTCGCGGCTACTATCCCTTCCTCTGAGACAATTTCAATGGGGGGTATTGATTTTGCTTCCATCTAAAACCTCTCTTCACCGCTGCTGTGCTCGGTCTCGATCTTATCCGTTTTATCACCAATGAGATGCTCTAAAAGTTCCAGTCCCGCCTCAGTATTTAGGGCGGTATAAACACCTTCAAGGTGCAGCCCGAGTTCCATCAAGGTTATGGCTACTTCTGGCTGGAGCCCGACTAGTACAGTCTGACAACCCATTACCCCGGCCATACCTGCAGTATCACCAATGAGCCGTCCCAGAAAACTGTCTACTATCCGCAGCTTGGACACCTCGATCAGGAGCCCTCTGGCTCCTGTCTCCTCTATATTTTGTATAATATCTTCCTGCACCTGAACTGCGGCATGGTTATGTAGCGCTACCTGCATCGGTACGATAAGAACGGGGCCTATTTTCATCATAGTTATTTCTGCCATAGTTCCTCCACTAAAATCACCTTGGGACTACCTTCAAATTTAAAATGTCAAACGCCATAGCTATCCCATCAGACAATGATGGACGGGTAGTGATGCCTGACAGATCAACACCAAGGTGAACCAGCGTCCGGGCTACTTGGGCGCTGACCCCGGTAATAATACACTCCGTACCGAGGAGCTTGGAGGCGGTTACTGTCCTGATCAGGTGATTCGCTACCAGGGTATCTACATCCGGTATACCTGAAATGTCCAGGATCACCACCCGAGATTGGGTGTCTACTATCTTCTGTAGTAGTGTTTCCATCACCAGTTGTGTCCTGGCGCTATCCAGGACGCCTATTAGCGGGACGCTCAATACCTTGTCCCAGACCCTTACTACCGGTGTAGAAAGCTCCAGTAGGGCCTTTTGCTGTTGCTTAATGATCCTCTCCCTTTCTTTTACGAACGCCTCGGATACAATACCGAGAATGGTGTTAGCTACTGGTTCATAGATGTCTAAGACTTTAGCCCATTTTTCCGGGTCCTTTCCATAACTCTCAAAAATAGCCCTTGCGTAAACATCCCTCAGGGTAAGCATGCCCATTACTATTTGCTCGCTGGTCATCCCGGCCAGAACGGCCTGTTCGGCCATGGCCTTTGCATAGGTCTGAGCGCTGTCAAACTTTCCACTTTCAAAGCATTCCACACAGGTGTCATAGATTTTAGCCGATTCTGAGTCTAATTCCTCAGCACTCAGCCCCCCAAGCAGGCCCTTGTCTTGCATAGCCTGAACCCATTGTTTTCTAATAGCCTGCCTTTGCCCCTTAAAATAACTCACCAACTCAGTTGTGAGTTCAGTTACTTCAGCCATAACATACCTCCTTTTTTAGGTCTGTTTTAAGTTTAGCCTCATACCGTAATTTCTCGATAATTTGAGCTCTTAACAACTGGATTCCCGCTTTCGCGGGAATGACGGGGAACAAGCCACCACGCCCCGGCGTGGTCATTCCCGCGGGAATCCAGGAAATTGGTCCACCAAAGCATTTGCCACAACTTATTGAGAAGGTACAAACCTTTGTGTTTACCCCGTGAAATTCAATATTATTCCACCGGGGCGGCCTTGACTTGGGACAAAATCTACCATTTCCGAATGGACGCTAATTGGTGTCTGAACGAAAACCCCTCTTTTTGTCATTTCGACCGAAGGGAGAAATCTGTACCTTCCATATTTTCAAGTAGTAAAAGATTTCTCGCTACGCTCGAAATGACAGCTTTTGATAGTTTTCGTTCAGACACCAATTGAGAACGTGATGTCGAAAAGGCTGCGGAAGAAATCAGAATGGCTATATTCAGGAATGGCAACCGCATAGTCGTCGGTAAATTGTTCGAACGAACTGCCAGTGGTAATTTGAGGTTCAAGTGGCGTAACTGGTTTTTTATAAATTTTACCATAACATGGGGCACTTTACCACTAAAAAAAGACCAAATTAACACGTTGGCTACATGAACTACAAGATCTTCCTGTTATCTTCACTTCTTGACGTCATGGTTAATCTACGGCATACTACACCTATGTCTTTTATCAATATCCAGCGCCATTTTAGAAGATCCTCTTTGGCCAAATCTCTATGTCAGGTCAAGGGTTACGGGTCACGGCTAAAGGATCGCGGGACAAGGGTGTATATCATCACCCCCGTCTTTCTCTTAGCATGGCTAATGCTGACCTTTTCCCCAATACTTCAATCTTATGGTTTTTGCGCATCTTATTATAATCTGACCAATGAAGAGGAACGCAAGCTGGGGGGGAAATTTCTTGGTTACGTAAAGAGACACCTGACGTTAATTGATGATTCTATTATTATAAATTATATAACAACGGTTGGAAAGCGGATAGAGTCTCAAATGCCAAACCAACCGTTTACATATCATTTTTACGTGGTCAAGGAAGACGTATATAATGCCTTTGCGGCGCCTGCAGGACACGTATTTATTAATAGCGGCTTACTTGCAGCAATGGATAATGAAGACGAGCTTGCCGGCATCCTGGGTCACGAGATGGCCCACGTTGCCTGTCGTCATATTGCAAAACGTATTGAACGTTCCACAAAAATCGGTCTGGCGACATTGGCAGGTGTTTTGGCAGGGATTTTTTTAGGAGGGGGGGGCACTGCAACAGGCGCAATTACTGCTGGTTCAATTGCGGCAGGCCAATCAATGTCGCTGATGTATAGCCGTGAAGACGAAGCCGAAGCTGACCAGGTTGGTCTAAGATATCTGACTCAAGCGGGATACAGCGCAGAAGGTCTTCTCTCCATGCTTAAAAAAATTCGTATGGTCCGTTGGTTCGGGCCTAAAGAGATTCCCACATATTTAACTACTCACCCAGCAATAGAGGAACGTCTTGCCTACATCGACACTCAAATACAGATCCGTCCGGGGTGGGGAACACCTTCCCGCAAGATTGACCCTTATGAATTTAGAAAGATGAATACAAGGTTAATTGCCCTGTATGGAGATATGGACACGGCACGAATACGTTTTCAGGCCCTTCTGGATAAAGAGCCTGACAATCCCCTTGCATATTACGGTATGGCACTTGTTTTAGAAAGAGAAGGCCAAAGAGAAGCCGCTTTTAATTTATTCAGAAAGGCCATCCTCTATAATCCTACTGATCCCGATATACTCTCAGATATGGGGCGATCTTATTTCTTCGCGGGAAATTATGGACAGGCTATAAGTGTCCTAAAGGGAGCTTTGGCCTTTAGACCGCAAGATAGAGAAGGACACTTTTTATTAGGACGGTCATACCTTGAGACAGGGGAGTTTCACAAAGCTATCGAAGCGCTTAAGGCCCTTGTCGCGCTTTATCCGAATTTTACAGAAGGTTATTATTACCTGGGCAATGCTTATGATAAAATAAAAAATTTTGGGGATGCACATTATAATTTGGGCCTTTATTTTGAACAGAAGGGAGATACAAAAAATGCGGGGTTTCATTTCAAACGGGCCCTTAACTTCTTAGGAGATGACCCCACCCGTAGAAAAACAATCCGAAAAAAACTCAAGAACCTTGGGTCCGATTCAAGACACGGTCAAAGTGAGAAAACTTCATTGTAAATGTCCCGCGTCCCTGGGTGGCGGATCGAAGCGCTGTAGAATAGCCAAACATCCGTGATAGAGGGACCGTAGCATCAACAAGCTGGATATTTTGTTTTGGAGCGATCCTCTCTATTTTACCTCCTCTGGCATTCAGATCGCCGATTACGTCTCCGAGAAAGGGTTCAGGGATTAAAATTTCTACTGTCATAATAGGTTCCATTAGTATAGGATTCCCTTTTTGAAAAGCTTCCTTGGAGGCCATGGAAGCTGCAACCTTGTAGGCAAGACTACTTGATAAAGATTCTTTGTAGCCGCCCCCGACCAGGGAGACCTCGACATCTACTATCGGATATCCGAGAATCACTCCGGCCGCCATAGATTCAGTCACCCCCATCTCAATAGCGGGGATAAACTCGGGAGGGATCGTATCGTCAGATATGCGGTTGATAAACCGATTCCCTGAACCTCTCTCTGTGGGAGCAAGCGAGAGTGATGCCTGGCCGAAGTGTTGTTGTCCACCTATTTCTCGCTCAAAGGTTACCGTAGCTTCAGCGCACTTCTCGATTGTTTCACGGTAAACTACCTGGGGTTTCCCTACATTTACCTGGGTATAAAATTCTCTTTTCAAACGATTTACCAAGACTTCCAGATGGAGTTCTCCCATACCTGAGATAATAGTCTGTCCGGTCTCTGTATCATGATGAAACCGAAAGGTGGGGTCTTCGATAGTTAGTTTTTCTAATACCTGGTCTATCTTTTCCTGATCATCGTGAGTCTTCGGTTCAACCGCTATGGAAATAACCGGTTCGTAGGTCTCTATCCTTTCTAAAAGAATCGGATGGGCGGGATCGCAAAGGGTATCACCTGTAGTGGTGGTTTTGAGCCCTACCACCCCTACTATATTTCCGGTGCCGGCCTCTTTGACCCTTTCCCGTTTGTTGGCATGCATCGCCATGATACGTGCTATCTTTTCTTTTTTGTTTTTTCCAGGATTAAAAACTTCGTCGCCTGTTTTCAGCCGTCCGGAATATATCCGAACATAGGTCAGCTTGCGTCCCTGGTCCATCATCACCTTAAAGGCCAGGGCGGCTAAGGGCTCTTCATCAGAGCAAATACACCGCATGGTTTTGCCTGTTTCCGGCTCGTGACCTTCAGCTGGGCGGACCTCAAGGGGATTTGGAAGAAACTGAACGATGGCATCCAACAGGGGCTGTACACCTTTGTTTTTTAGAGCGGAGCCGCATAGTACAGGAACAATCTTTAAGTCTATCGTTAACCTTCGGAGCGCCGAAAGGAGCATATCAGAAGGAAGAGGCTCATCCGCGAGATAGCTCTCCATAACCGCATCGTCATATTCTGCGATAGTTTCAATAAGTTTATCCCTATAAGTTTGAGCCGTTTCAAGTTTATCATCCGGGATCGGGTCGGCATCAAAGGTGGCGCCGAGAGTCTCATCGTGCCAGGTGAACTGCTCCATACGTATAAGGTCTATAACCCCTTGAAACGTATCTTCTATTCCTGCGGGAATCTGCAGAAGAGCCGGAGTGGCACCCAAACGCTTTTGTATCATTTCAACAGTACCGAAAAAATCAGCGCCCACACGATCCAGTTTATTAATGAAAGCGATTTTTGGGACATGATATTTATCTGCTTGGCGCCATACTGTCTCGGATTGTGGTTCAACACCTCCGACTGCACAAAAGACACCGATGGCGCCATCCAAAACTCGGAGCGATCGTTCTACCTCTATCGTAAAATCAACATGTCCGGGTGTATCTATGATATGAATTTCTGAATTCTTCCAGTTACAGGTAGTGACTGCTGAAGTAATGGTGATTCCGCGTTCCTGTTCATCCGGCATCCAATCCATGACTGCTTCGCCATCATGGACCTCACCCATCTTATGAGAACGCCCGGTATAATAAAGTATCCTTTCGGTAACCGTCGTCTTCCCCGC
>DAOVGD010000072.1 GCA_030672555.1 Desulfobacterales bacterium | reverse complement strand
TCCAATACTTCCGCCAGCCCTGCCCCTGCCAGTTCATCGGCTGTCAGCCATTTTCCCCTTCGTTTAATAAAGGAAAATATTTTGAGACAATCTTCGCTCAAAGAGGTTTGTGTTTCATCAAAGCGCCCGTGCCAGATAAAGGTTCCGTCTACCACTCTTATAAAATGGAGATCAAGGGCAACCGATGCGGGGGTATCTACCGAATAAGCGGTACCAATACGCTCTCGGTACCGGTAGATGTGACCAACCAGGATCGCATCTACTCCCAAGATGCCCCCGATTTCAATAAGCATCAAACGTTCTTGTGCTCCTATATCCTTGGAAAGGAGCTGAGATCGTACTCCTTCGGCCTGCTCTGGAGGAATTAATTGGTATTTGGTGCGTTCTTTCAAGAACCTAAGGAGGTGCCGCGTCATGGTGCGGGTCGCCCCGGGTATAACCTCTCCTGTGCTGAATACCGCACCGGACAAAGGACATCGCACCCCGGTCTCCCCTTTTTGAGCCGGAGATACTCTCTTGAACGGAAAAACTAAAACACTGTGAATACCTGTGGAAGTATCTGGCTTACTTGGCGCATGTGGCGTGCCACCGCACCCCCATATGAGAAGGACGACAAGCGCTAAGCCCGCTATCCCGAAAGAGGACCATCCTGTGACCCCCCGCACCGATTTAATCCATTGGCCCGCGTGCCTCACAATACACCTTTTGTAGAAAGTACCTTTTTAATTCGCGAATCGTATGTAGTGGCTTCATCCAGAGCCCGTCCAAATGCTTTAAAAACCGCTTCAATAATATGGTGCATATTTTCGCCGTACATAACATTGATGTGCATTGTCAAACTACAATGATTTGTAAAACCCCTAAAAAATTCATGTACCAACTGCGCATCAAAACGGCCTATTTTTTCTTGCTTTAAGGGCACATTGTATACTAAACACGGACGATTAGAGAAATCGATGACTACAGAAGCCAGTGCCTCATCCATTGGGACAATGGCTCTTCCGTAACGCCTTATCCCAACCCTCTCGCCTACTCCTTCTTTAAAAGAATCTCCCAGAACGATCCCTATGTCTTCCACTGTATGATGGTCATCCACTTCCGTGTCACCGGTAGCCTGAATGTCCAGATCGAAAAAACCATGAGCTGCCATTAAGGTAAGCATATGATCCAAAAACGGAACTCCCGTATTGACACCAGCATGCCCTTCTCCATCTATAACCAATCGAATCCGGATGTTTGTCTCATTGGTCTTACGCTCCATCTCAGCCGAGCGAGCCATGGTTGCCTCCATGTTCGAATTGCGGGTTAACAGGTAGCAATTGAAAAATTGATCACGAAAACACGAAAGCACGAAAATTGGTTAACTACTCTCTCCATGTCTAAAGTCTTTTTCCAAAATCAAACAATAGGCCTACCTTCAAGACCGATGTTTTTCTTTTTTCCCATTACACACTTATTTTTTTCGTGTTTTCGTACTTTCGTGTTTTCGTGATAATATTTTTTCCTTCCACTATACAATCATATGGATGGTGGAGATGGCCGGGATCGAACCGGCGACCTATACGTTGCGAACGTATCGCTCTCCCGACTGAGCTACATCCCCACTCGTTATTTAATAATATACACGGCTTCTCTGTGTCAAGTTTTTACGTGTAAAAGGTTTTAATCTTTTCAACAACATACGCCTGTTGTTCATCGGAAAGTTCCGGATAGATCGGAAGTGCCAGGGTCCTCTGGGCAGCGTCTTCTGCAACTGGGAAATCGCCCCTACGATATCCGAGCGGCCCAAAACATTCCTGAAGGTGCAGCGGTACAGGATAATAGACCTCTGTACCGATACCGGCATCGGTGAGATACGCTCTCAGTTCGTCCCTTTTATCCGGCACCGATACGACAAACTGATTATAGATATGCAGATCTTCAACCTCCTGCGGAGGCCTTATGATCTGATCAAGACCTTGTTCACGGAATAGTTTCCGATATTGTTTTGCATTCGCCTGTCTCTTCTCCGTCCATGCATCGAGATATTTTAGTTTCACAAAGACAATAGCCGCCTGCAGGGCATCCAGTCTAAAGTTCCCTCCTATCATTTTGTGAAAGTATTTTGGCTTTGATCCATGAACCCGGAGAGTTTGCAGCAGATCACAATATTCCCTTGATTGTGTGGTCACTATCCCGCCATCCCCAAACGCACCAAGATTTTTGGAAGGAAAAAATGAGAAACAACCAAAGTCTCCTATCGAGCCTGCCCGCTTCTTTTTGTATTCAGATCCGATTGCCTGAGCGGCATCTTCAATTACTACAAGGGAGTGTCGGCGGGCTATGTCCATAATAGGGTCCATGTCTGCACACTGGCCGTAAAGGTGGACCGGTATAATTGCTTTGGTCCTCTCGGTAATCCGAGATTCGATCAATGCAGGATCAATGTTGTAGGCATCTCCCTTTATATCAACAAATACGGGCGTCGCCCCCACGCGTGCAATGGCACCCGCCGTAGCAAAAAAGGTGTATGGCGTGGTAATTACTTCGTCTCCGAAGCCGATTTGCGCAGCCATCAATGAGATCAGGAGGGCATCGGTTCCGGAAGAGACACCAACGGCATAGGGACATTGACAATATTCGGCAATCGCTTCTTCAAGTTGCTGTACGTGGGGACCAAGGATAAAATATTGGCTTTCAAATACTTCTTTTGCAACGGTCAGGATCTCTTCCTTAATGGTTTGATATTGGCCCTTCAGATCTAACAGCGGGACACGCATTGTATATTCTTTCCCTTATTTTCTTTAAAAACTCATACCATGGCCATATCCCAACCATGACGTAGTTGGATCATAACCGTTTATCTCACCGCAAAGGCGCAAAGAACGCAAAGTTTTAAGGACTATTGACTATCCCCTTTGTTCCATTTTTTGGAATTGGACGGCTTTTACCGCTTTGGGTTTTTCTTTGCGCTCTTTGCGTCTTTGCGGTGAACATTACGATCGATCATTCAATCACAAACTCCGAATTCGGGTCATCTTCATGCCTAATCTCATCTATATCTCCCTTTCCACCCTCGCCTCGATATAGCCTGTTTGCAAAATTCAGTACTGTACCGGAAACAGCGCCAATGTTCTTATAACCGTGGACAACACCTGGAGGAACAATAACGGTCAACCGGTTGCTCTCACCGGCTATAACCTCAAAGTAATTTCCGTAGGTATTAGAGCCTGTTCTTCGGTCCCATAGGCATATCTTAAAATCAGAAGGACCAAGAAAACCAAAAAGGTCGGTCTGTTCCCTATGTTCATGCGGCCCTCTAACCACCCCCGGAGCGGTTACTGAAACATAACCCATAACGGGCAAATGTACCGGATCTAATTCGTCCTGTCGGAAAACTTCGCACAACCACCCCCTGGGATCTTCATGTCGCTTAATCGATTTTATAATAACGCCGTCAATCATTATTACGATACCTCTCACAAGCTCACAGCTCGCAGATCATGAGCAAGAAGGAAAGTAATTGTTCAGCAAGGATATAATCGCAGAAATGCTCCCAACAAAAAAAATATAGCCCCTGGTCTAATACGACCAGGGGCTGGACAAATTGGATAGTCGGATTCTTAGGTTTCTTCTACCGTGATAGCCCCCTGCTCACAAACCTCAATACAGCTTTCACATCCGAGACATTCTTCAGCATTTACCGGCACACATTTTTCATCCTGAATTTCATATACATCCGCCGGGCATACGTCAACGCATTCACCGCACCCAATACACTTATCTGCGTCTATAGTTGGTGTAAACATAAAAACAATTCCCCCTTTCTTTTATTATACATAATAGTTGCGATCCACTTTCAATCATGAAAACATGAAAATTGAAATGAGTAGTTTCCCCTTATACCAATTAATCAGTAACGTCAAGTCGAAAATTTCATATCCTGCCAACACGCTCCAATAGGCCGATGAGAGCATTCCTTTGCCTGGTATCAGACTGTATCGCCGGCAAAACACTACCTTCTGTGGAGCACGTATTCCCCAAAAGAGTACGTGCGGATTGATCCGGGACCAGGTAGCAGCTTAAGAATAATTGGTTTTGCCCTTCCGTCATAGCCGAATCTCGTGCCCCATTGTTGACCTTTTCTCGCATCGCGTCAGACCATTTTTCTGTCATAAGCTCAAAAAACAGTGAATAAAACGCAAATGGAGAGTGCGGTCTACACTGTAATATTTCAAATTTTTCGTACCCTTGACCCAATAGCAGCGAAAGCGCCTCACGAGAATCGGTAAATAGAAAATCCGTATCAGAACCATCCTGCTGAAATAGATAATTCCAGGCATGAATACGTTGCCCCGTCATAAACACTGTTGTTTCTTCATCGCTTGTAATTACTGGAACAGCCCCACGTTCAACCCTTTCCAAAGGGTCATCTTCCGCTGAGAAAGGATGGAGCGCCTCTTTCAATAGTTCCTGGTTATGCTCAAACTCCTTAATTCTTCCGATAACTTCACATGCCCTCTGATCATAATCCTGGGCTAAGTGAAGAAAAAGTCGAGATGAAAACCCATTATCTGATTCCTCTGCAGAGGCCATCTGAGATGGGTCTATATAGTTTTTAAGATCGGCAACAATGCCGGAGTCCATGGTATCAAATGCGTTAACTGCCTTTAAATAAGCTATATCACTTCCATGATGCATTTCCCCCCAACACTGACAGGATCGCAATGCTTGCCGGAGTTGGCTTACACCATCAACGTCCTTCAAAGAATTCCTTATCTTTAAAAAGCCGTTATCTATCCAGGGTTGAAATGAAGATGGTGGCGTTATCTCCGAAGGTTGGTAGACTACCACCTCTCTCCAGAAAGTAGTAATCTCTCGAAGTAATTTGTCACTAATAAAAGTAAACGGGAAATAAACCGGTGTAATAGTGTTTGATGTATTGTTCATGAACTTAGCTCCGCAATTGGTCAAGTTGTGAAGTCGTCGAGTCGTTAAGTACCTGACCATTATCCTACTCGACCACTTGACTACTCAACTACTTGACCAAAGTCTATTTTATCGGTCTTAGTACCGACCCACTCGGAGTGTCTTTGACGATAAAACCCTTTTCTGTTAACAGGTCCCGAATCTGATCGGCGCGTGCCCAGTCTTTTTGACGTCTTGCATCAGCTCGCTCGTTAAGAAGAGCGACCAGCTCCGGAGTCAGCTCATCGTATGCAAAATTCAATATATGTAAAACAGTATCCGTCTTTTTCAAGGCATCAATAATGGAAACCGCTCCGGATCTGTCCAGGCGACCGTCTCTGACAAGCTTGTTAACCTTTCTTACAAACTTAAAAATAGTAGAAAAAGCTTCCGAGATGTTCAGATCGTCATCCATTGCATCGGCAAATCCTTGCTTGAGATCATAGATAAACTGATCGGTTTCCCCGTATGGATGCCCATCTTTTAGATGTTGCAATCTGTTGATACATTCATCCAGCCTGTCTAATGTATGGCGCGCCTGTTGCAATTCATCATCAGAGCAATAGAGCGGCTTTCTATAATGTTTTGAAAGAAACCAAAACCGGATTTCCCTCCCTGTATAGCCTCGATCCAAAAGTTTTCTGACAGTTAACCTTTGTTGGCCTCTAGTGTCTACATTCTTACCGTCCACCAGAACCTGAGCGCTGTGGAGCCAATACCGGGCCAATGGTTTTCCGGTCAAAGATTCACAAATTGCTATCTCGTTCTCATGATGTGGGAAAATTAATGCGCGGCTGCTTGTGTGGATATCAAAGCTTTCCCCCAAATATTTCATAGCCATGGCAGCGCATTCAATATGCCATCCGGGCCGAATGTTCCCCCATTCAGTTTTTATATATATGCCACGCTTAAGCTCTGAAAGCTTGGTCCGTTTCAACAGGGTAAAATCTCGGGGGTTGTCCTTCTCATAATCATCTAAGTCGATGGTAGTTCCCAACCTTATCTTATTCAAATCGAGCTTAGACAACTTTCCATATCCGGGGAACCTTGAGATATCAAAATATACTGATTTTAATTTTTCATAGGCAACCCCTTTCTCAAGAAGGCGTCTGGCAAGCTTTACCATATCTTCAAGATGCTCACTCGCCCTTGGATATTCCGTGGCAGGTTTAATCCCAATCGCTTCAATATCTTCAAAAAAAGCATTAATATATTTTTCGGTAAACGGCTTTAGATCCATACCGGCCTGCTCCGATGCCTGAATTGTCCGGTCGTCTAAATCAGTAATATTCATGATATGGACAACTTCATTTCCCCTATATTCAAGATACCGTCTGAGCAGATCAGCCATGATGAAGCGCCGGGCTTGTCCTATGTCTATACGATCGTTAACTGTTGGGCCGCACGAATAGATAGATACACGTCCCGGTTGGATGGGGCTAAATGATTCTTTAGATCTGGTCATCGTGTTATAGAACTTCAGAGAAGACTTTTCTTTTACAGCAAAAAGGGATGTGCTCAAATACCGCTCCCCGCTGTCGGGGATAATAACAACCAGTACGCCATCGTTCATCTCTTCGGCAATCTGCCTTGCCACTACCATGGCAGCCCCGGAGCTCATTCCCACAAAAAGGCCTTCTTCCCTGGCAAGCTGTCGTGCCATATCAAAGGCTTCGTCGTCTTCTACATTGATTTTTCTATCCAGACGACCCTTATCATATATCCCCGGGCAATAAGCCTCTTTCATATTCTTTAGGCCCTGGATCTTGTGCCCTAAATAGGGTTCCACACCAATGATCTGTACAGCAGGGTTATATTCTTTAAGCCTTTTTGAGATCCCCATGACTGTGCCGGTAGTCCCAAGGGTTGCAACAACCTGTGTCACTTTTCCTCCGGTCTGATTCCAGATCTCCTCTGCTGTTCCGTTATAATGCGCTAACCAGTTCGCCTTGCTATTAAACTGGTCTGTAATAAAATATTTGTCCGGATATTCTCGGGCCAACCGGTATACCTCTTCAATAGCCCCGTCAGTCCCAAGATGAGCAGGTGTCAGAAGAAGCTCCGCCCCCATTGCTTTCAATATTCTTTGCCGTTCGATGCTGGCCGCCTCTGACATGGCCAACAAAAGGCGGTACCCCTTGACGGCACAGACCATTGCCAGACCGATGCCGGTATTGCCACTGGTTGCCTCCAACACGATCTTGTCCCGAGTCAACGTACCGTCAGCCTCTCCTGTCTCTATCATGGAGAGAGCTATTCTATCCTTGATCGAACCACTGGGATTAAAATACTCCAGTTTCGCCAGAATTCGAACACCCGGATTCGGATTTAATCGTATTATATCGACTAAAGGTGTATTGCCAATCGTATCTAATAGCGAAGACATATCTAAAGCTCCACCTTAATCTTCTCTGCCACCTCTTTGATCTTATCCATATCTCCAGCCTTCATAGGCCAGTGTGAAATTGTAATTCCATCATCAAACCAACGTGGAATTATATGAACGTGAAGGTGCGGCACAACCTGGCCGGCTGCCTTCCCATTCAATTGAAGTATATTGATCCCATCGGCTTGAACCCCTTTCTTTATTGCGGTCGAAAGGATTCTAACTGCTCTGAGCACTTCTATTGCGTCCTGTTCTGAAATTTCGAAAATGTCTTCCGCATGAGTCTTAGGAACCACAAGTGTGTGGCCGGTACCGATAGGATTAATATCCATAAAAGCAAAAACGTTATCGTCCTCATATACCTTAACAGAAGGTATCTTTCCCTGTATAATCTTGCAAAAAATGCAGTCCATAGTATCTCCCTGTTATGGTCTTAAGATAATGTTTTTGGGGACGCAGAAACAATCAATCTTCAATCGACCTGGCAACCCGGAATCCTAGGCTGAAATCAGCGTATGCCGGCACAACATGATCGCGCTTGGTAACACGTATATCATCTGGGGGATTAAACCAGCTCCCACCTCGTTTCACCTTGTCGGTTCCTCTCCGTGGGCCTGTGGGGTTTGTGGATATTCCCACGGAATACGCTTCATACCAGTCGCTACACCATTCGGACACATTACCTGTCATGTCATTAAGTCCAAATCGATTGGCCCTGAAGTTCCCTATAGGTGCAACATAAATGTATCTATCATCATAACCATTCCAAATAGTCCAGGCAGGGAATACCCTTTTGGCACTCTCATCAGCGATATTTCCTCCTCTTTGCCTTATTGGCCTTCCATTTCCCCAACTGTATTTATACTCTTTATCACCTCCACCAGCCGCATATTCCCACTCCGCCTCCGTAGGGAGTCGGTATTTCTTCCCGGTCTTTCTTGACAGCCAGGCACAATATTCTGAAGCGCCATACCAGGTGACATAAATAACAGGGTACTCCTTATAACCGGTCTCTACCAAAAAGGCACCATGATACCTGCTTGTCCGGCACCGCGCATCGTTCCACTCACCTGTGAGTTTAATCAGCGCTCTTCCTCTACCATCTGTTTCTCTTCCCAAATCATTAAGGAATGCCGCAAACTCCTCATTTGTAACCTCATATTTTCCTAAATAAAAAGCGCTAAGATACACCCTCTGTTCAGGGCTTTCATCTAAATCACCTTCTTCATTTCCCATAATAAAGGAACCTTTGGGTATTAATATCATCTTTGGCTCGATTACATTTTGGGACTGGCAATAAGCAAGAAGGGGATGTAATATAACAACTACCACAAAAAGGGCCGCTGATATCGTAAGCTGCTTGTTATACATAAGATTCAAAAATGTGCATAACCTCCATAAGGAAATTGGGTTCTATCTCCTCCGGTCTGAAGCCATAAGCCCTGCTCTCTAACTACGAGACCTATCCTCGTTGCAGTCCTTCCCATTACGTTTATGGTAATTTCTTCTATCTCTTTTCTATATTCAGGGGGGGATACAAAAAGGAGTTCGTAGTCTTCCCCTCCGCTTAAAGCCCAATCGAATGGATCGTGAGACAGGTCCTGAGCAAGGGTTTGCAAAGGTTCAGAGATCGGAATCGATCCTCGATTAAGGACTGCCCCCACACCACTTTCATCACATATGTGCCTGAGATCCTTTGCTACACCATCCGAAAGATCGATCATGGCATGAACCAGTCCGCTCTCCCCCAAGGCCTTCCCGAGCTTTAAACGCGGGGACGGTCTTTGGTGGGAGGAGACAAGTATTTGACGACCCCTCTTCTCTTGATGTTCGTTTGTCAACAGGATCTCCAATCCACCGGCAGCATTGCCCAAAAAACCGGATACCCAAATATCGTCACCAACCTGCGCACCGGAACGGAATACCAAGCCTTCGGGGGAACATCTTCCCAGAAGAGTTACACTAATTACGGAGTCCGATGTAACTTCTACTGTATCACCACCGGCGAGGAAGACCCCGGCCTCACAAGCCATTTCCTGAAATCCCCGCATAAATGACTCGAGAACGGAAACGGGGGTAGAAGATCTCAACCCCATGGAAAGGAAGGCTGTGTGGGGTGTTCCTCCCATAGCAGCAATGTCGCTGAGATTTACCGCCAAAGCTTTCCACCCAACATCCTCGTAAGAGGTTGTCTTCGTGGTATAGTGGATCCCCTCTATCATCATATCAGTGGTGACCAGCAACAGGTCTTCCCCTCCTGTTTCCAACACTGCACAGTCATCTCCGATCCCTTTTTTTACATAAGGGGTATGATCAGGAAAAAACCGTTGTATCAGCCGAATCACACCGATCTCCCCGACGTGACTCAATAAGTCGTTGGTCATATTTGACAATCTTCACTATAAGCTTACTACAGGCATTGTAACTTCTCTTTCAAAATCCACATATTTTTTGGACATACTTGAAAGACACACCCCTAAATCCCCTCTTGCTTAGAGGGGACTTGAAGAATTCCCCCCCGCCTGCCATGCAAGTTCCGCCCAGCCAAAACGGAGCGAGGCAGACAGGGCACGAGCGGGCAGGTCTTGAGAGGGGTGGACGCGACCTGCCCGCCATCGCTCTCGCTCAGGCGAGGCGGGCGGGAGCGGGCGGGCTGTTAAGCTGCTCAATTTACCTGTCTGCGTGCAACGCACGGGCAGATCAGTACTCAGAAACGACACGTTGCCGTTGATCATAAACTCAGCCATTTAAAGGTGGGCATTGCCCACCCTACATTATTGCAAATAAGACTCTGAAATGGCTAATCTTTCGTAGGGTGGGCACTGCCCACCGTTTTCAGCT
>DAOVGD010000013.1 GCA_030672555.1 Desulfobacterales bacterium | reverse complement strand
CATGAAGCGCTTGAAATGATCTATGCGGAAAAGCCTGATCTTATTTTACTCGATGTGATTATGCCCGGTATGGACGGATATGAAGTCTGCAAACGATTGAAGGCTGAAGAAGAAACTCATGATATCCCCGTAATTATGCTCACTTCAAAAGGAGAGACAGCAGACAAAATCAAGGGACTAAACTTGGGAGCGGTAGATTATGTAACCAAACCTTTTGATGAAGGAGAGCTGGTTGCTCGGGTCAATACGCAACTTCGTGTCAAGGAACTCCATGAAGCCCTTCAGGAAAAAAACAGGCAGCTTCAAGAACTGGCCAACAAGGATGGACTTACCAATCTTTACAATCATCGTTATCTACAAGAACAGCTTCTCAAAGAGATCGAACGCGCCAGAAGATATGATCTCACGCTTTCTTTCGTCCTTATTGATATCGATCACTTCAAACATGTTAACGACACATACGGCCATCAAGCCGGTGATGTCATATTAAGGACCCTTGGGGAGCTCCTTTTTAAAATCGTCAGGGAAAGTGATATAGCAGCTCGCTATGGCGGAGAAGAATTCGCATTAATTCTCCCTCACACAGATTCTATAACGGCGAGAGAGACTGCAGATCGGTTAAGAAAGACTGTAGAATCATATGATTTTGAAGTAGACAATAATCATCTTCAAATTACTATCAGCTTAGGAATCGCTTCCTTTCCTCACGAAACCATAGAGACATCTAAGGACCTAGTTGAATCTGCGGACAAAGCGCTATACACGGCTAAAAAAAATGGAAGGAATCGGGTGGAGGTCTATCGCCCGTAATGAATTGGGACGCAGATTTTCGCAGATGTCCGCGGATAATTATTTTCCAGAATTATAGAATACCTTAGCCAATTAGTTGCGCGTTAAGAGTTTTTTTCTTTTTTTATTACCCTCCTTTTTTAGCCCGCAACTTCATATTTAATATCCTGATAATCTGCGTTCATCTGCGTCCAAAATCGAATTTCTTTTTCTATCAAGATCCCGTGGTCTTGTTACTTTTTCTTCCTGTTTTCAGGTCTGAGCGCTCGAACAGCGGCCCCGGCTTTCCACATTTCAGACTCTCTGATCTCTTTTAACTCCTTGCCAAGTCGTTCCATGTAGTCAGGCCTGCTGTTTGCTTCCAGCACAATCCTTGTCTCCTTGCCGGAAACCACTCGGTCGTAGAGCTCATCGAATACAGGGGCTACCGCGTCCCTGAACCTCGGTTTCCAATCGAGCGCTCCCCGCTGTGCGGTCGTGCTGCAATTGGCATACATCCAGTCCATACCATTTTCGCCCACCAAGCGTATTAGGCTCTGGGTAAGCTCCTCAACCGTCTCATTAAACGCTTCGCTAGGGCTATGGCCATGCTTGCGAAGCACATTATACTGGGCCTCCATCACGCCGGCCAGGCATCCCATCAACACACCCCGCTCGCCGGTCAAATCGCTGTGAACCTCTTGTTCAAAGGTTGTTGGAAAGAGATATCCCGATCCGATAGCGATTCCAACGGCAAGGGTCCTCTCTGTGGCCCTCCCGGTATAGTCCTGGAAAACAGCATAGCTCGAATTTATCCCGCTACCGTCAAGGAAGTTTCTTCTTACCGAGGCCCCGGCGCCTTTAGGTGCAACCATAATAACGTCTATATTATCCGGGGGTACAACCTTTGTCTGGTCTTTATATACGATGGAAAAGCCGTGCGAAAAATAAAGGGCGTCCCCTTCTTTTAGATACCCCTTGATCTTCGGCCATACAGCCATCTGTCCTGCATCGGAAATCAGCATCTGGATAATCGTTCCTCTTTCAGCCGCCTCTTCCACTGAAAAGAGGGTTTCCCCCGGTACGAAGCCATCATTCACCGCTTTGTCCCAGAATATTTTTTCTTCCTTCCTCTGGCCTATAATAACATTTATGCCGTTATCTCTCATGTTCAAGGACTGTGCAGGACCCTGAACGCCATATCCAAGAACGGCGACAGTCTCATTCGCCAGCACTTCTTGAGCCTTTTTCAGGGGAAACTCTTCCGACATAACAACATCTTCCACAACTCCGCCAAAATCAATCTTTGCCATAAAAATTACTCCCTTAAGCTTTTCTTATTTTTTTGCCTCACGAGCCAAAGCAATGGCCCCTGTCCGTGCAATCTCTTTTATCCCTATCTGCTTGAGCAGGTTTAGAATCGCCGCTATTTTCTCATCACTCCCTGTTGCTTCAACCGTATAGTATGCCGGACTTACATCTACGATCTTACACCTGAAGATATCCACAATTCTTAGGATCTCCGCCCGATGTTCTTCTTTGGCTCTTACTTTGATAAGGGCCATTTCCCGCTCAACAAATTCCGTTTCGGTCAGGTCTATGACCTTTCTGATATTTATCAGCTTGTTAAGCTGCTTATTTATCTGTTCAATGATACGCTCGTTTCCCCTGGTCACCAATGTTATTCTCGAAAGCGCCGGGTCTAATGTTTCAGCCACACACAGGCTTTCGATATTAAATCCTCTTCCGCTGAAAAGACCTGCTACCCGGGAAAGAACGCCGGATTCATTGTCTACCAAAAGAGATATTGTGTGCTTACGTTCTTCCGTCATCTTTTTTATGTGCCCCCTTCTAAGGTAAAGTAAACAACCGCGCCCAGAGGACGGGGTTCACAGATTGCAATGAAGTGCTTTTGCGAGACCATCAAGCCAAAAGCATCTCCGTAATCGCCTTACCGGCCGGAACCATTGGATAGACACTCTCTTCCCGCTCAACCACAAAATCCATGAACACGGTTTTCGGGGTGGCAAGAGCCTTTTTTATGGTCTCTTCCACCTCTTCAGGACGTGTCGCCCTCAACCCAACCGCTCCGTAAGCCTCGGCCACTTTAACAAAATCGGGTGCGGCCTCAATATCAGTCGCGGCATACCTTTTTCCGTAGAATAGCTCCTGCCATTGCCGGACCATTCCAAGGTAACGGTTGTTCAAGATAGCAACCTTTACCGGCAATTTGTTTGCAACAGCAACGATCAATTCCTGTATATTCATCTGGATACTCCCGTCACCAGCGATATCGATTACCGTCTTATTGGGACAGGCAAGCTGGGCGCCGATAGCGGCCGGAAAACCGAAACCCATACACCCTAAACCACCGGAGGTAATAAAATGATTGGGTTGATCAAAATGGTAATATTGGGCGGCCCACATCTGATTCTGGCCTACCTCTGTAGTAATAATCGCCTTCCCTTTTGTCAGTTCATATAGCTTCTCAACAACAAACTGGGGCTTTATAACATCCTTCTGCTCATAGGCCAAGGGTGTTGTGCTCTTCCACTCCTCTATCTGTTTTAGCCAGTTCGGACGAGACTTCAGCGGCTCCTTTAAATCGACCTTTTCAATAAGTTTGTTTAATTTCTTAAGTGCGATCTTACAGTCACTTACAATCGGAATGGTAATCGGAACATTCTTTTGTATCGATGTGGGATCAATATCGATGTGGATAATCTTTGCGTTCTGAGCAAAGGTGTCTATCTTTCCTGTTACCCTATCATCAAAACGAACCCCTATCCCGACGAGGAGATCACATGCCCCGGTAGACATATTGGCACGATAGGTGCCGTGCATACCGATCATTCCCAACCACAAGCGGTCCGTCCCCGGAAAACCTCCGAGTCCCATCAGCGAGGCAGTTACCGGTATATTCAACTTCTTGGCGAACTTAGTAAGCTCTTTGTAGGCCCCGGAAAGGATCACCCCGCCCCCGGCAAAGATCACCGGTTTTTTGGCCTTCAAAATAAGCTTTATTGCCCTTTCAAGTTGCTGCTTGTGCGGCTCAGTGTGCGGAGAATACGAATTCATCTTGGGAGGCGGCGGCATTTCAAAACTGATTTTACTCTGGGAGACATCCTTGGGGAGATCAACCAATACAGGACCTGGACGGCCAGAGCGGGCAAGGTAAAAAGCCTCTCGTACGGTTTCAGCGAGTTTTTCCGGATCCTTGACCAAATAATTGTGCTTGGTACAGGGCCGTGTAATCCCCACGATGTCTACCTCCTGGAAGGCATCGTTCCCTATAAGGGATGTGGGAACCTGGCCGGTAAAGACTACCACAGGTATAGAATCCATATATGCAGAAGCAATTCCGGTCACTGTATTGGTCGCACCTGGGCCTGATGTCACCAAACAGACTCCTACCTTTCCAGAAGCCCGGGCATAACCGTCTGCGGCATGAACAGCGGCCTGCTCGTGTCTGACCAATATATACCGTATATCGGTCTTATCTAATTCGTCGTTAATATCAATGATCACCCCACCTGGATACCCGAAGATGGTGTCAACCCCTTCTTCTTTTAACACTTCCATTAAAACTTGCGCGCCTGTAAGTTTAATTTGTACCACCCCCAAAAGTTTTTATTTTGTACTAATTTAGTGTCATCCAGAAATGGTAGATTTTGTCCCAAGACAAGGCCGCACAAAGGTTTCTACCGGAGGCGTAGCAACGCTACGTCGAGGATAGAAACCTGCGGAGAACGCAGTATTGGGACAAAAGATGCCTTTTCTGGATGACACTACTTGAACACTGCTCCTGTGGCTGCCGACGTTACCATTTGCGCGTATCGCGCCATATATCCTTTGGTTATCTTTGGCCCCGGAGCCTTCCACGTTGAACGTCTTTTTTTAGTCTCTTCGTCCGAAACCTTGAGATTAATCGATTTGCCAGGAATATCAATGGAAATCATGTCACCATCACGGACAATAGCGATTAGTCCCCCTTCCATTGCCTCAGGAGAAACATGACCTATTGATGCCCCTCTGGTGCCCCCGGAAAAACGTCCATCTGTTATAAGGGCGACATCGACATCCAACCCCATTCCGGCAATGGCTGAAGTAGGTGTCAACATCTCCCGCATTCCGGGACCACCCCTTGGTCCCTCATAGCGGATGACGATCACATCCCCTTTTTTGATTTCTTCTCCCATAATGGCTGTGACCGCTTCTTCCTCGCTGTCGAAAACCCTGGCCGGACCTTCATGGGAAAGCATTTTGGGATCTACCGCTGATTGCTTCACAACGCATCCTGACGGCGCTATGTTTCCGAAAAGGACCGCCAGGCCTCCTTCTTTATGATAAGGATCGTCCGTAGACCGGATAACTGATCTGTCTTGCACAACACATGGTTCAATATTCTCTCCAACGGTCTTTCCGGTGACTGTCATACATTCGGTCGTTATAAGACCCTTATCTGAAAGATCTTTCATGATGGCGCAGACCCCCCCAGCTCTGTCTAAGTCCTCTAAGTGGTGCCTCCCACCGGGGCTGAGAGAACAAAGATGAGGGGTCCTCTTGCTGATTTCATTGATCTTGTCCAAATCAATATCAACACCCGCCTCGTTTGCAAGGGCTGTAAGGTGTAGAACGGTGTTCGTGGAACACCCGAGGGCCATGTCAACGGTAAGGGCATTAATAAAAGCTTCTTCCGTCAAAATCTTTCGTGGGGTAATCCCTTTTTCTAAAAGATCTATTATCTTCATCCCTGCTTTCTTGGCCAACCGTATTCGTGCTGCCATTACCGCGGGAATGCTCCCGTTTCCGGGGAGCCCCATACCTATCGCCTCTGTCAGACAATTCATTGAGTTCGCAGTAAACATACCTGCACACGAGCCGCAGGTGGGGCAGGCATTGTCTTCTATTTCCAAGACTTGTTCCTCGGTTATCTTCCCCGACTTAACCGCTCCCACAGCCTCAAACACGCTGATCAGATCTATCTTCTTTTCTCCAAGCTGGCCAGCCAGCATCGGACCGCCGCTGATCACAATTGTGGGAATATCGAGGCGGGCTGCGGCCATAAGCATTCCCGGGACAATCTTGTCGCAGTTGGGGACCATAACCAACGCATCAAAGGCATGCGCTATAGCCATAACCTCTACAGAATCGGCGATCAATTCCCTGCTTCCAAGGGAATATTTCATCCCTATATGATTCATAGCTATACCGTCACACACCCCAATAGTTCCGAATTCTATCGGAGTGCCGCCGGCCATATATACGCCGGCCTTGACCGCTTCCACAATCTTATTGAGATGAACATGGCCCGGGACAATCTCATTGGCGGAATTGGCAATCCCTACCAACGGACGACGCAGCTCTTCGTTGGTATACCCCATTGACTTGAAAAGGGACCTGTGCGGGGCTCTTTCTATCCCAACCTTAACTATATCACTTTTCACTATGTACTACCCTCTCTTGCTTTTCTTGCCTTTTTTCTTATTGGTAGCCTTGCAGAGCCTATAGTTAAAACTGTCTGCTAATGCCTCCCAGCTTGCTGAAATCACATCTTCTGAAACGCCGATGGTGCTCCAGATCGCCTTTTCATCACGAGATTCTATAAAAACACGTACCTTGGCAGCAGTGGCGTCTTGCCCTTCAATCACCCTTACCTTAAAATCGACCAAATGCATCTTTTCAAGCCCTGCTTTAAAGAACTTGTTAAGGGCCTTTCGAAGTGCATTGTCGAGCGCATTTACGGGTCCATTGCCTTCCGCGGCCGTAATTTCTTCCTCAGAACCCACGGAAATTTTTATTGTTGCATAGGCCTTGCTCGGAAGATCCTTATTTTTCTCCGTGGTTACTCGAAACGATTCCAGATGAAATGGAGGATCAAACTGACCGGAAAGCCTTTTCATCAAAAGTTCAAAGGATCCTTCAGCAGCGTCAAATTGATACCCTTCATGTTCTAATCGTTTTACTTCCTGAACGATTTTCCTGCTGTCAGAACCATCTTCTTTGAGCTCAATTCCAAATTCCTTTGCCTTGTAGTTTATATTACTTCTTCCCGATTGATCCGACGCCAAGACGCGTCGCAGGTTTCCTAGCTTTTCCGGATCAATGTGTTCGTATGCTTTGGAGGTCTTCATGACAGCGCTTACATGAATCCCTCCCTTGTGAGCGAACGCGCTTTTTCCGACAAATGGTCGTCCGTTAAAGGGTGGTACATTGGCAATTTCACTTACATAGCGAGACACCTCGGTAAGTCGAGAAAGATTTTCCTCAGGAAGACAGGGGAGGCCCATTTTGAGTTGAAGATTCGGTATAATTGCTGTCAGGTCGGCATTGCCACACCTTTCCCCGTAGCCATTGATCGTCCCCTGAACCATGCGTGCTCCGGCTTGTACTGCAGCAAGAGTATTTGCAACCCCAAGACCGATGTCATTATGGGCATGGATACCCACTTTTACCGGAATTGTTGGCATGATCTGTTCCATTATTTCCTGCAATTCAAAAGGAAGAGTCCCTCCATTTGTATCACAAAAGACAATTACGTTCGCCCCTCCCGAAACGGCCGCCTGTATCGTCTTTGCTGCGTACTGTGGATTAGCCTTATAACCATCGAAAAAGTGTTCGGCATCGTAGATAACTTCCCTGTCATGTGAACGAAGAAAGGCCACCGTATCGGAGATCATAGCCAAGTTTTCTTTTAAGGTGTTAGACATCACTTTTTTTACATGAAGATCCCATGTCTTACCAAAAACGGTTATCGCCCTGGTATTGGCGTTAAGGAGTGCTTGGAGATTACTATCTTTCTTAGGGTGAGTTTTTGGCCTTCGGGTACTTCCAAACGCAACGATACATGCCGTCTTGAAATCCACATTCTTTGCCAATTCAAAAAATTGTATGTCCTTGGGATTTGATCCGGGCCACCCGCCTTCAATATAGTGTACTCCGAACTCATCAAGTTTTTGGGCGACTCGAATCTTATCTTCGACGGAGAAGTTAATATTTTCTCCCTGGTTACCATCCCTAAGGGTTGTGTCATAAAGAATGATCTTTTTCATTTTTTGAGCGAGTCTCCGACCAAAACGAACGTTGATATTTATCCCCCTAAACGGGTTAAGCTTTTTAAACTAATAGGCAAAACATCGGTTGTCAAGCCTTTTTGGTGTCACAGACCCCTTTTTGTTGCCAACCCAACATCTCTTTTGCATGATCAAGGGTTTTTTTTGAAATCTTAACACCGCCCAGCATCCTGGCGATCTCGTTTATACGGTCCTCACCATCTATAGGTTCTATGGTCGTGTATGTAAGTCCTTCATCTGTCTCCTTTGAAATCTTAAAGTGGTGGTCGCCAAAGCTCGCAATTTGTGGAAGATGGGTTATACAAACGACTTGGTGGTATTTAGAAATTTCTTTCATCTTCTGTCCAACGGTCTCTGCAACACTCCCTCCGATCCCTGCATCTACTTCGTCAAAGAATATGGTTCCAATATCATCTCGGTCTGCCATTATGGCTTTTAATGCTAAAACTATTCTTGACAATTCGCCTCCTGAGGCAATATCGATTAGTGGTTTTAATCTTTCTCCAACATTCGGAGAAATCAAAAACGATATGCGGTCAAATCCTGTTTCACCTATTACCTTTCCATCTACATCAAGATATTGATTGGAACTATTACGGTCTCCTTCCGTGTATTCAAAAAGGATATCAACTTTGGTGCCTCGCATCTCAAGAGATCCCAACTCCTCTTGCACCCTGCGACAAAATCTTTTTGCTCCCTCTTTACGTTTCTCCGACAGTTCTCTTGACAGTTCACATATCGTCTTGTTTTGCTCAAAAAGTTTTTCTTCGAGCGCCGCTATCCTTTCAGAGGAGCTTTGCAGCGCTTCCAGCTTTTTCTTTATCTTATCAAGAGAGCAAAGAATGTCCTCTATGGTCTTACCATACTTGCGTTTAAGTTTTTGAATGGTATCGAGGCGTTCTTCTACCTTTTCCAATCGGTCCGGATCAAAGGACAGGGACTCTGTGTAGGAACGGAGGTCTGCGACACAATCCTCCGTTTGATACGCAGCAGAAAGAATGTTTTCAGCAATTGGGGTCAGTTTCGTATCAATCTTTCCCAGACTCTCTACATCTTTTCCGATCTCTGTTAACCATTCCACGACCGAACCTTCTGATCCATACAACCTCTCGATACACCTTCCAAGCGTCCCATATAGTACTTCCACATTCTTAAGCCGGGATCTCTCTTGATCCAGCTCTATTTCTTCTTTTGGAGAAAGATTCGCAAGGGCGATCTCTTTTTCCTGAAACAACAAAAGTTCTCTCTCTTCGGCCTCTCGCCCTTTTTGTTCTTCTAATTGATGAAGTTTTTCCATTAGAGGAAGCATCTTATTATAGCATTCAGAGACCCTGTTTCGAAGTTCCTTAAGGCCGGTGAATTGGTCCAGGATGGCAAGGTGGTGTTCTGGTTTCAGAAGTATCTGGTACGCATGCTGTCCGGATATACTTATCAATTTTTCAGTAATACCGGTCATCATTTGAAGTGTAGCACGATGACCATTAATGAATGTCTTATTTTTACCATTCCTGGCAATAATGCGTCGTACACTTAAACCTTCTACTTGATCAAACCCCTGGGCTTCCATTGCCTTTCCTGCTTCACTACCGGGGGTTATCTCGAAAAAGGCTTCTGCCTCCGCGTATTCCCTGCCAGTCTTTATTAGATCAGTTGATGATCTTTCTCCTAATATAAGTTTCAGGGAATTGATAATGATAGATTTACCCGCCCCGGTTTCTCCGGTAAGGACAGCAAGGCCTTTAGAAAAGGAAATGTGTATATTATCAATAATGGCAAAATTCTTGATGGAAAGATCACGAAGCATGAGAACTATTTACTATCTTATCAAATATCTCGGTTGCCGCCTGGATCGCCTTGGAGTCCTTTGGAAGACTAAATGTGGGTTTTCCTTTAGCATCAAATTCAGCAACCATGTTATCTTCCGGGACACATCCTGCTAATGTAATTTTAGATTTTTTGATAAATTCATCTACAGATTCTGGGAGGGAACCAACTACGCGGTTGATGATCAGGTAAGCATTTTTTACGCCGAGATTCAGTTCCTTTGAAAGATTTAATATTCTTTCAGCTGCCTGTACTCCTCGAAAGGTTGGATCTGAGACAATCAACAGTATTTCAGGCTCTTTTGCTACCAATCTGCTGATATGTTCCATGCCCGCCTCGTTGTCCATGACAAGTATTCTATAATTCCCGGCAAGAAGATCCATATATTTTGAGAGTAAGGAATTTGCATGACAATAACATCCTGCCCCTTCAGGACGACCCATAACAATTAGATCAAAGTCTTTTTCTTCTACTACCGCCTCCTGAATCTTATATTCCATATACATATCCCGGGTCATCCCTGCTGGAACGTCATTCTTTAATCCTTCTCTCGCTTCACCAAGTGTTAAATTAACATTCACCCCCAGGACTTCATTTAGATTAGAATTCGGGTCTGCATCCACTGCAAGGATCGGTTTTATTTTATTATCAATCAAGTATCTTATTAAAAAACCGGCAATGGTTGTCTTTCCCGTCCCCCCCTTGCCTGCCATTGCAATTAAACTATTCACCTAAGCCCCTCTCCTTCTTTGTTATTTTTTCTGATTCTAACAGCTTCTTGCTCACTTCCGGAAATAAATCGGCATTGGTATGGGGGAGAAAAAGTGAGGCTACGTAATTATTCATAAAGGTCGGACTATCACTCAATTCAATATTTGTCATCATACTGGAGATACGCCCTCCTTCTCTAAACATGTCCTGTGAAAAAGAAGCAAGGCGGGCGCCCATTAACGACCCGTTTCCTATAAAAGAAAATTTTTCTAATGGAATATCCGGAAGGAGTCCTATAAGCTTTGCCTTTTCCAAATTAATATACCGGCCAAAAGCCCCTGCTATAAAAATATGATCTACTTCCTCAAGCGAAAAACCTACACTTTCAAGCAAAGTAATACATCCGGCAAAAAGAGCCCCCTTGGCCCTAATCAGATTTTCTATATCTCCTTCGGTGATAATAATATCTTTTCCAATATCGGTATGTTCGGCCCACGCAACTACATATTCATATCCTGTATCACTTTGTCTAACCCTTTTTGTATTAAGGTCCCTTACAAATTTTCCCTGGCGGTCGATAATGGAAGAATAAAGTAGTTCCGCTAACAAACTTATTAAACCGGAACCGCAGATTCCTCGTGGGCGTGCTTTTCCAATGGTAATCATCATCGGTTCCAACGTTACGGGATTTATGCGAAATCCTTCTATGGCGCCCACATCTGCCCTCATCCCGTGAAGGATCCCTCCTCCTTCAAAAGCGGGTCCCATGGAACAGGCGGCACAGACAAGCCATTCGGAATTTCCAAGGACAATCTCGCCGTTTGTACCAATATCTATAAAGAGAGTAAGCTTTTTTCTCTGAAAAATGCCGGATCCGAGAACTCCAGCAACAACATCTCCTCCAACATAGCTTGCCACAGCAGGAAAATTTCTTATTGTTACGTTGTCTCTTACATCTATACCCAACTCCGAAGCTTTAATAGGAGGGAAAAAACTTGCGGACGGCACATATGGCGCCTCCCTTATATAACGAGACTCCAACCCGAGCAGAAGATGGGTCATTGTGGTATTTCCCGCAGAAGCAATATAAACAATGTGATCTTTTGAAGTACCTGACTTTTTTACTAACTCGTTTATAATTTCATTTACGGAAACAATTACCTCTTGTTGTAATTTTTTTCTTCCTCCAGGAGTCGTCGCAAAAACAATTCTTGTAATAACATCATCACCACAACACTCCATCTGCTTATTATATGTTGCTGCTTCCGCAACCACCCGTCCCGAGAACATATCAAGCAATTGACCACAGATGGTGGTAGTACCAATATCTAATGCGACAATATATTGATTTTTAAAGGTATTGCCTGGCTCTATTTCTATTATTTTGTATATTCTATCGGTTTCAACAGCGGACACCCCCAAGTCATAGTCAAGATAAATTTTTTCTAACGTTACTGTTATATTCCACTCGGCTTCTCTCAATACGGTTGGCAATATTCTTAGACAGGAAACATCTATAGACACATTTCTTATTAAATATAGGTCATTTAATTTTCTTAATAATCGAGAAAGGTCATTTTTGTTATCCGTGACCGTTGGGGGATCGAGTTTTAAAAAAACTTTTATAATCGGAGGATTAAAACACCAAATTCTGACAAAAGACCTTGTTTCAAGTTCAGCTATCTTTCTTTCGCCTTTTGTAAGGGTCTGTTTTTCTATTAATATCTTATCAGGAACTCTCGATTCCACCGGAATCTTAATTATACAATCAGAAAAGATACGGCTATTACATGCTAATCTGACCCCTTTTTTATAATCTTCATCGCTTATTTTATCACTTGGCTCGGAAACTATCTCCCCCTCTTCTATAAAAACCTTGCACTTTCCGCAAAGCCCCTGACCACCGCAGGAAGAATTTATATGAATGCCGGCTCCCAACGCCGCATCTAAAATTGTTTCACCTTCACTTACATAAGTTTTTAGAGATCCCGGTTTAAATGTGATTCTTTTTTTCATATTTGTCCTTCAGTTACATATCCTTTTAGCAACCTCGACCATTCACCTTGGACAAGATTTATTAATTATTTTTTAAAATTTAAGACCTATTCCCTAATAAAAAGTGTATAATATAAAATGAAAAAATAATTGTACAGATTTTTGTTGATAAATCTTAATGATTTTTTTAAATTATTACTTTTTCAATAAAACTCTTCCCGACAAGAAAGAAAAATACAAATGTTAATATAATTTGTCTACAACTTTAGTAAATGTTTTTACAATAAAATAAATTGGTTGCCTTACTTATCAACATATCAACCGCCTTTATTATTTATATTATCTTTTTTTACTAATTAAAAAATAGTAAGGAGTTGCTAATGGAATTTAAAATTCATAAAAAGAAATTTGTAGAAATCTTGACAAAGGTTCAGGGAATAACTTTATCAAAGACAAATATGCCTATTCTTTCCAATGTCTTTATAGAGGCAGCTAATGGAAATAATCTACATATATTGGCAACAGACCTTGAAATAGGTTTTGACGGACTTTATACCACAGAGATAATAACGCCTGGAACAACAACTGTTCCATCTAAAAAGCTTCTCGAAATTGTAAAGGATTTTCCAAAAGAAGTTATTCACATTAAGGAATCAGAAAATAAATGGATTCAAATTGTAGATGAATCAGTAGAATATAATATAGTAGGAATGGATCCAGAAGAATTTCCATCACTTCCTAATATAGAAGATGTTATTTTTTTAGAGATTGAAGCCAATCTTTTAAAAAGTATGATAGATAAAACTATATATTCGGTACTTATTGGTGAAGGTTATGCTGAAATGACAGGAATATTTATAGAACAAGAAGAAAAGGAAGGAAAAAACTTTCTTATAATGGTATCGACAGATGGTCATAGGCTTTCTTTTGTTGAAGGTGTTGTTGACAAATCAGAGCCTCCTGTAATTGAGCAAGGGGTAATTATACCAAAAAAAGGTATCCTTGAAGCGACCAAGCTTCTTGATTCAGAGGGCATAGTAAAGATTGGAGTAAAAGATAATAAGTTTATACTAAAAAAAGATAATGAAACTATTGTAACAAGGCTTATTGAAGGAGAGTTTCCAACGTATAAAAATATTATTCCCTGGGATAATAAAAAACTCCTCAGAGTTAAAAGAGAAGAATTTTTGATGATGCTTCGGAGGATGTCTATTTTTTCATCTGAAAAATATAGGGGTGTTAAATTTAAGATGGATAAAAATAGTATTGAGATAATTAATACAAATCCAGAACTTGGAGAGTCAAGTGAAAGAGCAGAGGTTAAATATGATGGAGACGTGATGGAATTGGGATTTAATCCCAAATATTTTATAGATACTTTAAATAACATGAAAAGTGAAGAGGTTATTATAAAATTCAAAGACAATAAGAGTTCTTGTCTAATATCAGGGGATGATGATGAGAACTTTTTGTCAGTTATTATGCCGATGAGGGTATAGAAAAAATTTGGGAAATATGTAATTTCCATATTTTCAAGTAGTAACAGATTTCTCGCTCTGCTCGAAATGACAGCTTTGGATAGTTTTCGTTCAGGCACTAATTAACATAATTTCCAAGATTCCTAAATTTTTAAATAAAAAAAAGAGGTTATTAAAGATAATGGTAATAAAAGATAATAAATATGATGCAGATAAAATAAAGGTTTTGGAAGGTCTTACTGCGGTAAGAAAGCGCCCTTCCATGTACATCGGAAATATAGGGACAGAAGGACTTCATCACTTAGTTTATGAAGTAGTGGATAACAGTATAGATGAGGCCTTAGTGGGACATTGTGATTTCATATCTGTTTGTATTAATTCAGACAATAGTGTTACGGTGGAAGACAACGGAAGAGGTATTCCTGTTGGTATCCATAAAACAGAAAAGATTCCGGCAGTAGAAGTGGTAATGACAAAATTACATGCCGGTGGAAAATTTGATAATAAGGCTTATAAAGTTTCAGGAGGGTTGCATGGCGTAGGTGTATCCGTGGTCAACGCCCTTTCATCATATCTTGAGGTAGAAATAAAAGTGAATGGAAATGTTTACCGGCAGACGTATTCTCGAGGGGTTCCTACTTCCTCGGTGGAGGTAATAAAAAAGACTAAAAAGAACGGAACCAAAATAACGTTTATGCCTGATGAAGATATATTTACTGTCCGCGAATTCAATTTTGACATTCTTTCTCAAAGAATGAGAGAGCTCTCTTTCTTAAATAAAGGTGTTAGAATAATTATAAGAGATGAGAGAATAGATAAGGAGAAAGAATTCTTTTATAAAGGTGGAATTGTATCATTTGTTGAATATCTAAATAAAAATAAAACATTAATCCATAAGAAACCCATATATATGTACGGCGAAAAGAATGGTACTTTTGTAGAGGTCGCCATGCAGTACAATGATACATATCAAGAGAAAATATTCTCTTTTGCGAATAATATTAACACAAAAGAGGGAGGTTTTCATTTAGTAGGTTTTAAGTCAGCGCTAACAAGAACAATAAATCAATACGTAGCCACGAGCAACCTTCCCAAAAATATACAGGAAAAGGTAAGTGGTGATGATGTAAGAGAAGGGTTGGCTGCTATTATTAATATAAGACTTCGAGAGCCACAGTTTGAAGGGCAAACAAAGACAAAATTAGGAAATACTGAAATAAAGGGTCTTGTTGAAGCTATTGTAAATGAAAAGTTGGCTGTTTTTTTGGAAGAAAATCCCTCTGTTGCGAAAAGAATAATAATAAAGGCGGTTGATGCGGCCAGGGCCAGAGATGCGGCCAGGCGGGCCAAAGATATGGCAAGAAAAACAGGTTCTTTAATGGACGCCGCGCTTCCCGGAAAATTGGCTGATTGTCAAGAAAGAGATCCGGAAAAAAGAGAAATATTTCTTGTAGAAGGTGATTCTGCGGGAGGATCTGCGAAACAGGGAAGGGATAGAAAATATCAAGCCATACTTCCATTAAAGGGAAAAATATTAAATGTAGAGAAAGCAAGATATGACAAGATGCTCAATAGTGAAGAAATTAAGATTATGATTACTGCCCTTGGAACCGGAATAGGAAAAGAAGAATACGATATAGAAAAGCTTCGTTATAAAAAAGTCATAATAATGACTGATGCCGATGTAGATGGATCCCACATACGCACTCTTCTTCTCACCTTTTTTTATAGACAGATGACGGATCTTGTTGAGAAAGGTCATCTTTACATAGCACAACCACCACTATTTAGGATAGGAAACAAAAAAAAGGCCATTTATATTAAGGATGAAGAAGAATTTAATATTTATATAATGAACCTAATTTCCAAGAATATAACAGTACAAATCGAAAAAAAGAAAGAAGAATTAAGAAATCAAAAATTATATATGTTTGTAGGTAAGATGGTAGACTATAATCAGGTGTTAACAAATCTTGAAAAAAGAGGCTTTAATAGAAGCCTAATTGAATTTTTAATAAAAAATGGTTGTTGTAAAAAAAGTTTTCTAAAAGATAAAGAAAAGGTGTACAGGCTTAGACAAGAAATGATAAAAATGGATTTTAAGGTTGATACGGTTATAGAAGATGAAGAACATGATCTGTTTGAACTACACGTTAAAGGGACGAATGGTCATGTTAATAAGATTGGCTGGTCCTTAATATCGTCTGCGGATTTTCAAAGGGCCTATGAATTGGGAACATATATATTATCATTAGATTACCCACCTTTTACTATAATCAATGAGAAAAAAGAATCTATTTCGGTGAAATCAAAAGAAGATTTATTGGAACAACTCATGGAAGAAGGAAAAAAAGGATTATCAATTCAACGATATAAAGGACTTGGAGAAATGAATCCCGAACAGTTGTGGGAGACCACAATGGATCCTGATCACAGAAGACTGTTAAAGGTAAAAACAGAAGATGCCATCGCTGCTGATGATATATTTACCATCCTTATGGGTGATGACGTAGACCCGAGAAGAAATTTTATTAAAACACATGCAATGGAAGTCAATTTTCTCGATATTTAAAAAAACAAGATATATTAGGACACAGATTTTTACAGATACACGCAGATCAGAGTGTTTAATATCCTGACAATCTGTGTTCACCCGCCTGACTTGCCTGAGCACTCGCGATGGCGGGCAGGTCCGTGTCCAAAAAAGAAAAAATTTATGTCATGAAGTTAATTACCATTGAGGCAAGAGATCTTCCAGATGCTTGGTTTCAAAGCGTCTATGCCATAATTGAACATGGTCACAAATATGTGATTGATCGTGGAAGTTTCAAAGGCCAAAAGCGACTCGAATTTGACTATGTTACCGTACATATAAAATATCCAGGTGTTAAGCCGTTGATTCCGGACATTCCGGAGCGTCTTGGAATCCCCAACCCTGTAGAAGAAGGGTATATTGAAGAGTATTTACCTTATCTTATGACGAGTAAAAAATCCCCTAAAGAAGAGTATACATATGGGCAATATTTAGAGCAACAGATTGTCGAAGTCATAAGAATGTATAAAGAAGATGGGTTCGGCACCAATCAGGCATACATGGCTGTCGGAGACACAAACTCAATCTATCTTTCTGATCCGCCCTGTCTTCGCGGTATTGATACTCGCATTCGCGATGGAAAACTCCATTTTATAGTCTATTTTAGATCGTGGGATCTTTGGAACGGATTTCCTGCAAACTTAGGCGCGATTCAGATTTTAAAAGAATATATGGCAAGCGAGATAGGTGTAGAAGATGGTGAGATAATCTCTTCAAGCAAAGGGCTCCACCTCTATGATTATGTATGGGAATTGGCCCGGTTAAGGACTATGAAGCAAAACAGCGAGAAATAAAAGATGGCATCAAATAAAACAGAAGATAAATTTCGTTTAAAAGAGAATAGAGACTTCCTCGAAATAACGAGGCTAATAAACCTTAATTTTGACGTAGATGTTCTTGTTGCCAAAAGCATTTCTTTTATTTCTGATCGATTAAAAAAGAGGGTACGGATCTATCTTATTGACGATCGGGGAGATTTGGTTATTGCACAATGGTCAGGAGATTACAGAAGAGAACTCCACAAAGGGATTGTTGTGCTGAGGAGCAGTATTGTTTGGAGGGTTTTTGAAAAAGGAGAGCCGATCAATATTACCAAAGAAGCTGAAATAGAAGAATTTAATCATACCCTAAAAAACAGGGTAAAAATTAAGGCCGTTATTCCAATCAAATATAAGGATGTCAATACATCGGTGGAAAAAAAATATGGGGTTATGGTTATTGATTCGGGGGCGGACAGGAAAAAAATTTCTGAGGGGGATTTCCTTTATTCAGTGGAAATGGCAGAGCTGATTGGGCAGGCAATCGCTCGAGCACGTTTTTTTGACGAGTATCGACGGATGAGAGACCGATTAATATTGATTCAGCAAGAGCGCATAAAAGTGTTAGATGTATTGGTCCACGAACTTAGAAATCCGCTAACCGTTATCGGTGGTTTTACCAAAAAGTTTCCAGGAATTATAGAAAAGCTCTATACTACGATAAAAGCTGAACAAAGAAACGCATACTTGGATAAGCTGTTTAAGTATTCGAAAGTGGTAGCCAAAGAAGAATACAGAATAGAAGAAAGCATAAACGACTTTATTAAGTTTTTAAGAATGACAGATCCGGAATACAAAATGACCTTTTCATCGTTTAGTTTGAATTCGGTAATAGAAGATATAATCTCAAAAACAGAGCCATTAGCTGAAATAAAGAATATAAGGATATATTATTACAACAAAAAGATTAAAGATGTCTTTGTTGAGGGGGATAAGGACGGAATATTTACTGTTCTAAACAACCTCATATATAATGGGATTAATTTTTCCCCTGAAAACAGTCGAGTTACTATTCATGCAACAGAGGAGAATGATACCGTCTCTTTTAGTGTGAGAAGCGATACGTTTATACCAAAACATCACAGGACAGAGATATTCGATTTCTTTTACAAGATAGTTGGAAAAGAGGACAAGGGGACCGGGCTGGGTCTTCCTATCGCAAAACAGATTGTCGAGAATCACAAAGGAACCATAAGGCTTATTAGCAGAAAAGGAAGGAAAGGAAAGCCGTTTACTCGCTTTGTCGTCACGCTTCCAAAAAAACAGGAGGGATATGGTTTATAAAGAGTATTTTGTTGCCTATGCAACAGCTCCCTTTATCATTTTCGCCCAATTTTCCAGTCGAGCAAGAGTCCTGTCCATAATTTCATAGATAGTTGATACATCAAACGGCTTGGTAATATATTCAGCTGCTCCGTTTCTAAAAGAATCAACTGCCCTTCCCATATTACCCTGGCCTGTAATCATAATGACCTGAATTCCACGGCGGAGATCATGGGTAATATGCCTTAGAAAATCCAAACCATCCATTCCGGGCATCATAATATCAGAAATGACGATTGGTATAGAAGTATTCTTTTTTAAGATGTTTACTGCCTCGTCAGCGGAAGTCGCTGTTAATATTTTATAATTATGAATGTCTCGTTCCTTAAAATAAGCACTCAACAGACGGTTTAGGGCCGTTAGCAAGCTTTCATTATCATCTACTATTAATACTTGGTTGATTTTCACAATACCTTCCATTTTCACAATACCCCCTGTCTGTTAGTTTGGAAGCAGATAAAGAGCCCCTATTGTTTTTTTAAAATAAACAATAATCTTATCGGTTACTTTAGGAAGATATTAAATATAAACTTTTCCTTGCCATGTTTGAAAAATAGAGGTAGAAGATTTGGTCTTGAATAAGGTTCAGAAGGTTACACAGGAGATTGGTGGATTTTGAATTGAGACCGAACTCTGGAGTAATGGAGTATTGGTATCAGGATATAACCGACGAGATCAAGAGTTTTTAACCTAAGTTGAGTGATTTTTGAGGAAGAGATGTGCCAATATCTTGATGTAGCAAGGTTTGCGAAAACCGCAGGCATACCCGTGGATATGTCGAGGATTTTCGCAAACCCTTGATGCGCAAGAGATTGGTGCAGATCGAGTCAAAAATCGCTCAA
>DAOVGD010000199.1 GCA_030672555.1 Desulfobacterales bacterium | reverse complement strand
TGGAAGATATTTTGTCCGCTGAACGGGTCATCTTCCCCGGAGTCGGGTCAGCGGGACAGGCCATGGAAGACCTTAAGGATACAGGACTCGACCAAACCATAAAGGAATTTTACGCATCAGGCCGCCCATTTTTGGGGATCTGTCTCGGAACTCAAATCATTTTGGAAAAGAGCGAAGAGTTCAACACCACCTGCCTTGGTCTGATACGCGGCGAGGTAAAACGGTTTCCGGAGCCGCTACTTTCCGATACCGGCGAACGACTTAAGGTTCCCCACATGGGGTGGAACCGGGTCGAACTCAAGAGACCGCATCCTGTATTGAAAGGGATCTCACCAGACAGCGAATTCTATTTTGTCCATTCCTATTGTCCGGTGCCTGCATCCGATGAGGCTGTAATCGGGACAACAACCCATGGAATGGCCTTCACGAGCATATTGGGACACGGCAACATGATCGCGGCACAGTTTCACCCGGAAAAAAGCGGGCGCCCCGGTTTAACGCTTTTAAAAAATTTCTGTCTTTGGGATGGAAAAGATGCTGAGTAAGCGAATTATACCCTGCTTGGATGTCAGGGAAGGGAAAACCACAAAGGGAATAAAATTTAAGGAGAATGTCGACATCGGCGATCCTGTGGAGATGGCAAAGCACTACTACGACGCCGGCGCCGATGAGATCGTGTTCTACGATATTACCGCTTCCCATGAAAAACGGAATATCATGATCGACGTGGTTCGCCGGGTGGCCGAAACCATCTTTATCCCCTTCTCAGTGGGCGGGGGTATCAGGACTGTTGAGGACATGAGGGAGGTCCTTCTGGCGGGAGCGGAAAAGATCAGCGTAAATTCCGCTGCTGTAAAGAATCCGCAGATCATAGCAGAGGGGGCTCGCGCGTTCGGAAACCAGTGTATCGTGCTCGGCATGGATGTAAAAGAGGTTGAAAAAACGGAAAAAATTCCCACCGGCTATGAAATCGTCATCAACGGAGGCCGCACCCATATGGGAATCGACGCCCTTGCCTGGGCGCTCAAGGCCCAGGAACTCGGCGCAGGCGAAATCTGCCTCAACTCCATCGACGCGGACGGAACAAAAGAGGGATATGAGATGACGTTGACCCGAATGATTTCAGAGCACGTTTCCATTCCTGTGATTGCCTCAGGTGGCGCCGGGACCCCGGAACATATCTATGATGTCCTTACAGAGGGCAAAGCAGACGCCGGGCTGATCGCCTCCATGGTCCACTACGGCACATATACCATTAAAGCAATTAAAGACTTCCTTCATGACCGTGGTGTCAAGATGAGGAATGTGTGGTGACTTGGTTAAATGGTCAAGTACTGGAGTAGTTGAGTGGTCAAGTGGTCGAGTCGTCAAGTAGTCAATCCTACCTGCTCGACAACTCGACTATTTAACTACTCGACCAAATTCCAACGTTTGAATTGCGGATTTGTTTAGGCCACATGCCTCACCCGATGGGCAAAACCTATTTCTGAAGGTCCATATCATGGCTTCTCTCCTCCTCACTACCGAGTCCCATCCCCTCCTTGTACTTGGCCTTCTTTTCCTCTGCGGCTACCTTGGGGGACGGCTTGCAAACCGGTTCAAATTCCCCCGGGTGAGCGGGTATATTGTGGCCGGACTTCTCCTGAGTTCATCTGTAACCGGAATCATTCCCCTGGACTTGGTCGAAGATAAATTATTCCTCATTACCGATATCGCTCTTTCAATTATAGCCTTTGCCATTGGCGGGAGCTTAAGCATCTCCAAGCTGAAGCGGGTCGGCAAAAGTATCCTCTGGATAAACTTTACGCAGGCTTTTGGGGCATTCATCTTGAGCTTTATACTTGTTCTTCTTCTGACTCCCTTCATTATGGGCGCAAAAGTGCCCGGTATTGATCTCTTGACCGGCTATCTTCCCCTATCATTAATCATCGGGGCCATTTCCGTGGCCACTGCGCCGGCGGCAATACTTGCCATCGTGCACGAATACAGGGCAAAAGGGCCTCTCACAACCACACTCCTCGGCATAGTGGCGCTCGATGACGCCACTGCAATCATCATGTATGCTTTCGCCGGTGCCGCGGTCAGCGCTCTGACCGGCATGAATAACGCTTCCCTATTAAACGTGGCAGTAAAGCCCGTAACGGAAATTCTCGGAGCCCTGTTGATCGGTGTCATCTTCGGCTTCATCCTTGTACGCACGGTCTCGTGGATCAAGCAAAGAGAGTCATTGCTGGTTGTTATCCTGGGAACTATCTTCCTTTGTACCGGAATTTCGATGGAATTGGGGGTATCTCCGCTTCTCACCAATATGACGGTTGGTTTTTTCACCGTAAACAGGGCCAAACACAGTCATGACCTTTTTGATACCTTAGAGAATATCGAAGAACCGATATTTGCGCTTTTCTTCACAGTAGCCGGCGCACACTTTGACTTAAAGGTTCTCAGGCTGGCAGGCCTTATATCCTTGGCAATCGTTTTCAGCCGCATTCTTGGCAAGCTGATCGGTACAAGATTGGGGGCAAAGATATCGCATGCTCCGGATGTAGTTAACAAGTATCTCGGCATTAGCCTTCTCCCAACGGCCGGTGTAGCGATCGGGTTGGCATTTATGGCCAAGCCCCTTTTTAAGGATGCGTTTCTTTATGACATTATGATAAACGCTGTATTGGGATCAGTCATCATCAATGAACTTGCCGCTCCGCCGTTTGTAAAATATGCTCTGTTAAAGGCAGGAGAAGGGCACAAGGAGATCACATGAAGATACGCGAGATTCTTCAATTAATAAACAAAAGGGCCATACCTATCGTCCGGGAGGATGACCACATCGATGACGTGGTGGAAAAGATATTCGAATACCCCCATACCCGCCTGATCTATGTGGTAGATGAACAAGGGATATTAAAGGGAGCCATATCGTTAGGAATGTTACTAAGGCACATCTTTCCCCATACCTATGAACCTAAGGTCCATGCTCATTCCATTATCGCTATGATTACCTCTGAAACGGCAGAGCACCTGATGAAAAAGGGAGTAGTAACCGCCGATGTCGAAGATGATGTCGAAGAGGTAATGAAACGTATGGTAAAGGCGGAGGTCAAAGAGATTGCGGTTGTTGATAAAGAAGAAAAGGTTATTGGTGACGTCACGGTGATTGATTTGCTAAAGTTTTGCAGAGAGAGATAAGAACATAGAGTCTTAGGAAAAGTATGTATAGCACATGTGTCCAGATAAATCCGAAATTCGAATATCGAAATCCGAAACAAATTCGAAATCCCAATACCAAATTTTCAAAACGTTATTCAGTCTTACACGGTGCTGAATTCCTTGCGAATAAAGCGTATCAACTTCCAACTCATATTGTTTTGGATTTTGAATTTTGGTTATTTGTATTTGTTTCGTGTTTCGTGCTTCGGATTTCGAAATTGAGCCTTTAAACTTGCCCTCAAAACGTTTTCCTAAAAGAGAAAGGCCTTATATGCACGCAAAAGAACGACT
>DAOVGD010000046.1 GCA_030672555.1 Desulfobacterales bacterium | reverse complement strand
ATGAGTTCGAGGAATTGAACCTTTCCGAGTTTTCCACAATAGATAAACAACTTGAATTTCTACGAGATCAGGATCGGATAGATACGATGTATATCATGTAGATAGGGGGCCACGGGGACATCCATTGGTAAATAAGTAACTGAACACAAAATCTGAGTTATTTACTTATTTAGGGTCATCGGGTCGTCGGGTACGCTGGTGAAATATTGACATTTCACCCGCGTCCCTTACGACCTCATACTCTTTAAAACAGAGCCGAGTTCTTCCGGCAATATGACATAATCTTTTTTGCAGAACTCGCACTGGATGGTCAATTCTTTTTCCTTATCTATCATGTCCTCGATTTCCTTTTCGCCCAGGGCAACAATGGCGTCAAGGACCCGGTCTCTGGTACACGGGCAGTGATAGTGAATTTCCTTTTTATCAAAAAAATATATGGGGAGACCAATAGCATCTCCCAATATTTCTGGCAGGCTCATTTCGTTTAGAATCATGGAGCTTACAGGCGGAAGCTCAGCTAGCCTATTTTCTATAAACTCAATAGTCTCATTCTGAGCACCAGGGAGGGCCTGAATCATGAATCCTCCCGAAGCTTTTACAGAGTTATCGGTATCTACGTACACCCCGATAGAAACCGCAGATGGTATCTGTTCAGACGTAGTGAGATAGTAGGCAAGATCGGTTGCTATTTCGCCAGTCTGTAACTGGACAGTACCACGGTAGGATAGTGCCAATCCGAGATCCTTTGTCACGTTAAGAAATCCCTTGCCCACAGCTCTGCCAACATCCAGTTTGCCATTCTTAAGCCCCAGATGAATGTGCGGTCGGCGTACATACCCCCTCACCCCTTGAAGCCAGTCCACCTCAGCCACTATTTCTCTAAGGGGACCATCTCCAGATACTTGGAGGGTGAGTCTTTGATCTTTCTTGAGAGTGGAGGATAGCAAAAGGGTCCCAGTAATTACTCTCCCGAGTGCGGCAGTGGCGGTCGGGTATGTATCGTGAATCAACCGGGCTTTTTCTACCGTTTTTGTGTCAATTAGGCCGACTACGAGAATAGCTTCTTGCTTCACTATCCCCTTTACGAGTGTATCCATTGTTTCGTAAATATGAGACATTTGAAAAACGTCCTCTTTCGCTTAATTAGCGCTAAAGCTTCACTTCGTGCCTGCGTCTGGCTCAGATCCTAACTGGCGACAGTCAGGGATGTCCGTGAAATTTCAACATTTGAGCAACAGGAAACTGGGAGACATTGCTGAAATATTGACATTTGCTCGAATTCGAAAAAATTAGCAGAGATGTCGGAAGTCGGAGTCTGGCGGAGAAGAACCGGATTTCTATTTCTTTTCAATCACGCTGCCAGTCTCAGGTGCGCTTCTACTATATCCCAAGGGACTTTTATTTTGTCATCTTTGGTCCGGCCAATGAGTCCGACCTGCTCCAGTCGCCGCACGTCAGTGTGAACGTTTTTGTAGTCGCGTCCCAGCTTTTTGGCCAAAGCGCGCACGCTCATCGGCCCCCCTGTACGAAGCACTTTCAATAGCACCCAGCGTCGTGAGGTAAGTGTTTTAAGCAAGGTCTCCAGACTCTCGAAATACAGCCGATGTTCGGCTTGAATTTTTTTGCCACGTTCTGCGCGCTTCCATGCATCAATAAATCCTTTGGCTGTAACGGTGGCATCGCCCACGCCGATTTGTATCTGTTTCTTCATCGTTATCTTCTCCTTGCTTTTTCGATATCTGCCAGTAAGTCCGAAACCAGGGTTTCCACATCTGTGAACCGATAGGGTTCTTCATCCTCTTCAATATGTTTGTGATCCCCTTTTCCGGTCTCGTTGTCGTAGCGTACCACACAGGTTTCGTCAGCAAGTCCGTAATAAAGGCGGTATTTCAAACCATGTGGTCTATGTGCGGTCTTTTTTGGTAGCTGCCAAAGTACCATTTCCCGTATGGCACCGTCCGCATAGATATACTTTTCCCGGTAAATTAGTTTTGCCCGCATATGGTTTTTAATACCATATGGTAAACCTAAAGTCAATAGGGGCGACAGGGTCTGCTGTTCGCCAAATTCTTGAAGGAGAAAAGGTTGTTAATGTTTCACTTGACATTCTGAAAATAAACTTGTGGGAAAATTAGGTGACGTCCATAAATTTTGACTTTCTGTTTGTTCTGTTCTAAGTCTGATAGAATGATAAGAATATGGAGGGCGTAATGAGAGATGAAATGATGAGTGAATTGAGAAAGCTTAATCGAGAACGCATGCATGACATTTGGGAGTTAGCCAAGAGCGGGGATTTGGATGTGTTGGACGGAGAGGAGAGACGGTTGGCAGAAGTTATGCTGGAACATGAAGATGAATACTTCAACCAGTTTGAAGTGGCCGACATTTTAGGAGATCATGAATTTGATCCGGAATCTGAGGAAGATCCTTTTCTTCATATTACGCTTCACACGATTGTAGAAAATCAGTTGGAGGCTCGAGATCCCATTGAAGCCTATCAGTTTTACAATGCGATGAGGAAGAAGAAGGCTTCCCACCATGATACAGTGCATCTCATAGCCGCGATACTTGCCCCTTTGATTGTGAGTACCCTACAACAAAAAAGAGCCTTCGATCTGGAGAAATACAAGTTGCTATTGAAAAAGTATAAAGTTAAGAAGCCGGATAAAATATTTGATTTCCTGGGCGGGGACCTTGATCCCCTGTTGGAGAAATAAAGTGGCTCCTCCTCAAAATCTGTGCTGAGATTGTTGAAACGACTCGCGCCCCTCTACTTTCCCAGCCTGCCGTATATTTCACGACAATCTTCATCCCATTTCTGTCCTCGAAAAGTTCATCCGCGAGGCGAGAACTCTCCACCAAAGAGGGCACGCCTATTTAATAACATTCCCTTTTTCTCGCTTCCGGATGTCTTCAACAACAAATGGTATGCCTTTGACGCCGATACTGCCTTTGCGTACCCAGAGCCTGAACATGCCCACCGACTCCCCCTCAACAGTTACCAGGCTGGGAAGCTCTTCTACTCCCTCTATGTCCTCGATGTTGAATTCGTAGTAAGAAGTATCAGTACTGAAGGGATCTGCGACCAAAACGATCTTTTGCTTGTCGTAAGGATGTTTTTGGGGTGCTCCAGTAAATGGAACATGATCCAGTAGTAAGTCCGGAAACTTCTTGTAAGCTTCGAGCTCAAATTTTTTGGTCTTCTCCAGGAACTTCTTGATGGTCATCTCTCCCTCCTTGGAAGCCTTTTAATGGGTGGTTCTACTAATGTCCTTCAGCGGAAAGCGTGCTGCAAGGTATAAGGGATAATGGTGTGTCTTATTCGAATGATTTATGTTCAGTTTCTTTGCACTAATTATGGTTTTGTATAGGGGTTTATATTTTTGAGCGAAGACCTTTAGACTCTTTGCCTGGGTCACCCAGCCTGACTTTACTTCCACAGGCAAGACCTCACCGTCTTTTTCTCTTAGAAATTCAATCTCAGCGGTTTTTTCTCTCCATGAATAAAGGGGTCTGATCCCCGCGTATCTGAATTCCTGTGCAATAAAATTTTCGGCAAAGTACCCTTTGTAAGTGCCGTAATCATAGGAAAGTATGGTTTTTGGATTCAATTGACTCATCGCCCCTAACATCCCCACATCAAAAAAACAGAGCTTAAAACGGTTTTCAGCCGTGTATGCGGAAAAAGGCAATTGCCCGCTGTTTACAATATGGATTTTGATTATAAGCCCTGCTGTATTCAACCAATCAATGGCTCCGGCCAGTTTTGAATATGCCTTTATCCCCGGAACAACTCCTTTGAATCTGAATTTGGGCATTGAACCGTCTTGTTCTCTTGCAAGCTGCGAGGGAATATTTTTCCATACCCGTTCAACATGCATTGCGTTTTGTTTTCCTGAATGTTTTGCAATATCAGAAGCATACGCCTTTATCAGTTCGGACTGTTTCTTTCTTGCCGTGCTGAGCGCCTTGAACAGGTCTTCTTTGAGATCAATATAGGTTTGAACAACTTCCGGGAGCCCGCCGATAACAAGATAAATTTTCAATTGATCCCATAAATGTGCGTGTGCGATTTCCGGGATATCGGTTCCTGGTTCACAGTTGTGCAGAAAATCAACTGACCGCGTATCTCCGGACGCCAATAAAAATTCCTCAAAGCACATGGGGTACATCTCAAGTTGTTCAACCTTGCCTACAGGAAAAGAACTATCCCCGAGCTGGAGCCCCAATAACGATCCCGCAGCGCAGATGGCAAAATCCGGCAGTTCCTCCTGAAAATATTTCAGGCTGGTCAATGCTTGCGGACACTCCTGGATTTCATCGAAAATCATAAGATCTGTTCCTGTATTGATGGATGAATCCACATAAAAACTCAGATCCTGCAATATTCTTTTCGGTCTTAAATCCTTCTCAAAAATTCCCCTCAAGATTTCATCCTGTTCAAAATTCACATAGTGAACCTTTTCAAAGACCTCCTGTCCAAAATATTTCAAGATATATGTCTTGCCGACCTGGCGGGCGCCTCTTAATATTAGTGGCTTGCGGCCTTTTTTGCTTTTCCATTCTTTGAGTTTTTTCAATATTTCTCTTTTCATAACGGCGCGTCCTTTAATTCTTGCCGATTCAATG
>DAOVGD010000139.1 GCA_030672555.1 Desulfobacterales bacterium | reverse complement strand
GTTGCATCAGTTGCCATGACGCTCATATTTTTTACAACAGGGAGCTGGGGGGTAGAATGGCAAAATTTGGTTCAACAGATAGGTGACAACGGGAGTATTAATTGGACAGAAGGAGTGATCCAGGCAACAGGTATAGGCGCTCCTCCGGAAGAGTTTTACGGAAAGCCGCAAGCTCGTCCTATGGCACTGCGGGCCGCGCAGCTGGATGCTTACAGAAAACTTCTTGAGGTTACCAGAGGGGTGCGTGTTGACTCTCAGACACTTGTAGAAGATTATACGGTCAAAAGCGATGTTATCAGAACGCAAGTCGAGGGTATGGTAAAGGGCGCGCAAATAGTCAAAAAAGAATACCTCTCTGATGGTTCGGTAGAGGTAACGTTGCAAGTGAGCCTGCACGGAGGATTTGCCCAATTAATTCTTCCGTCTGAGATACAGCATGTTGAGAAGTTACGTCCAATCCCGGAAACCCCGTATGCACCGGCTTCAGGTGGAAGGGTATATACAGGATTGATAATAGATGCCAAAGGCTTGGGCGCACGGCCTGCCATGTCTCCTAAGATAGTTGATGAAAAGGGCAAAGAGGTTTACGGATCTGCATATGTCAGCCGTGAGTTTGCCGTGCAGCAGGGTATGAGCGGATATGCAAGAGATCTCACTGCCGCCCACGAAAATCCTCGTGTAACCAATGATCCCTTGATCGTTAAGGGATTGAGAGCTCAGGGACCGGGCAAATGCGATATCGTTATCAGCAATGCTGATGCGGCAAAAATTTTAAGCAGCTCGGAAAACTTATCATTTTTACAAAAATGTCGTGTCATGGTTGTGTTGGACTGATAGAGGATTGAAGATTGAGGATTGAAGATTGAGAATTGAAGAAGAATCTTTTTAAATAATCAATCGACAATCGACAATTGACAATCGTCAATCGACAAAGGAGGACCTATGAGGATCGAGAAAAGATTGGCAGCCATTGGTTTGGTGGGTTTTATGCTCCTGTTTGTTTTTTATGCGTGCCGGCCTGCGGTGAGAGCGCCGGAAGCAGAGCTTGATACCCCTGAACACCATGTTATGAACGGGATGAAACTCCTAAAAAAAGGAAAAATCGATGATGCATTTCGAGATTTTAACTTAGCCAAAGAACTTGACCCGAAGTTTTCAGGTGCCTACGTCGGACTGGGGTTGGTCTGGGGACATAGGGAGGATTTTGAAAAGGCTATGAAGAATATGAAGCTGGCTAAAAAGTATGCCGATACTAAAGAAGAAGAAGCGAATGCATACATCGGGTCCATGAGACTGTATACACTGGGCAAGAATAAGATCGATGAGGATTGGCTGGAAGAGACCGAAGATGCCTTTGAGGATGCAATTGATTTGATGCCTGACTCCTCAGCAGCCTATTTCTATATGGGTGTTGCCTATAAGGAAGCGTATGAATTCAACAAGGCGAGCCAGAACTTTGCAAAAGTACTGGACCTCGATGATGAGTATGTAGCCGATGCTGATGCTGAATATAGAGTGGTACAAAAAATTCAACGTGCTATGCCCGGTACAACCGTTGGCAAAAAGATTGCGCTGGTAAAAGAGATTACCCGTGGGGATGTCGCTGCATTATTCATACAGGAACTTAAGCTTGAGACACTTTACGAGAAGAGGACCGTGAAAGAATTTGATACTCGTTATAAAGACCCGGTAAAACAATTTGAGACGGAAATGATTGAAAAGGTTCCTCCTGCCACAGATATTGCCGATTATGTACTTAAGACCGATGTGGACGCTGTAATTAGCATCGGAGTTCGTGGACTTGAACCATTTGCGGACCATACATTTCAACCGTATAAGACAATAACGAGGGCTGAATACGCCGTGATGATTGAAGATATTCTTATAAAGGTGACAGGTGATCAAAAATTGGCCACAAAGTTTATAGGATCGACCTCTCCCTTTCCGGATCTGAGGAGTGATCTTCACTACTTTAATGCGGTTATGGTCTGCACGACGCGTGGCATTTTGCAGGCTGATGTTGGCACAGGAGAATTTAATACTATGGGAACAATCTCGGGAGCCGATGCTTTGTTGGCCATAAGGACTCTGAAGTCACAAATCGAAATGTGAATGAAGCAAAAAAGGATGGATAAGCAATGACTCGATTCAAAGTTAAGCGATTTGTGCATCTTGCTGGAATTCTCTTCTTGTTCGCTACTGTTGTGATGCCTGGTATGGGTGAGGCGCAGGATGCACAGTCCACAAGATCTATTGAGGTGATCGGTTCCGGTACCATTTTTGAGGATGATGTGGCTATGGGCAGAGATGTTGCCATCAATGATGCACTGCGTACTGCAGTAGAACAAGCAGTGGGTATCATTTTGTCGTCGGAATCGGTCGTTGAGAACTTTCAGCTTTTGAGTGATCGTGTTTATACACAGTCCCAGGGATTTATTCGGGATTATAAGGTTCTTGCTGAGTCGAGGTCAGGAAATTCTTACCGTGTTGTTGTACGGGCTACGGTCTCTGTGAGTGTGCTTCGCGAGGACCTTCAGGATCTGGGAATCTTGATGGCGCAAAAGGGGATGCCGCGGGTCATGTTCTTTTTAGCAGAGCAAAATATAGGACAACCTCAACCTCAATTCTGGTGGGGCGGCGGCCCCTTTTCTGCTGACCTTGCGGTGGCAGAAAATACAATAGCGGAAGAAATGAAGAGCCGGGGGTTTATCTTGATAGATCGATCGGCAGCGGCACAAAATATCCAATTGGAGCCGGCCCTTCGAGAAGCCGATCTCACAGACCAAGCTGCTGTTACATTGGGCAGCCAAAACAACGCTGAAATAGTCATCGTGGGTAAGGCCTTAGCAAGATATACCAAGAATGTTATGGGTACCGGCATGAAATCTTATCAGGCCAATATTTCACTAAGAGCGATCCGAACTGATACAGGGGAGATTATAGCTTCAAGTATACGCACTGGTGCGACCGTTCACACAGATGATGTCAGCGGGGGTACAGCAGCCCTGCAAAGAGTCGGTTCGCAGGCTGCCAATGATTTAATAAGCCAGATTGTTGCGAAATGGCAGCAAGAGGTTAGTCGGTCGAACATAGTGAAGGTTACTGTTGAAGGGATTAAAGCGTATTCTGATTTTGTGGCATTCAGAAAGGTTTTGAGTAACAGAATACGTGGAGTCAAAAACGTTTATCTCCGCGGAATTGACGCAGGGGAAGCGAGAATGGACGTTGAAATCAAGGGGAATGCCCAGACACTCGCGGACGAGTTATTATTAAAAAGCTTTAACAGTTTTTCAATAAACATATTCAGCGTATCCCAAAACGCGATTAAGCTTCGATTGGTTCCAAAGAGTTGAGAGCGCGTAGAATAAAAACCTTTGCTCTTCGCTCTCAGCTCTATGCTCTTTAGGGGGATAGATGTATAGGATATTTAGGATATTTACAGCGACATTTTTTGTACTGTTAATGCTGAGCTTATGCACGGGGATGGTATCTGCATATGATGAGGTGATTCCGGTTGAGATGGAAGGGGACGAGGCTGTAGTGACCTTTTTGGAAGGGAGCGCTGTCGTTTGTACGGAAAGTGGAACAACTTCATCACCTTTAATATTACATGCGAAATTACAAAACGGAGACAAGGTTACCACAGGGCATGAGACACGCATTGAGTTCACATTTGCCGATGGAAGTCTGTTGCGTTTTGATGAAGAGACGATATTTGAAATAATAAATATCAACTATTCCATGGAGACCAAGGAAAGAGATATTAATGTCAGAATGGTCCTGGGTCGTACTTGGGCCAATGTCTGTAGTGTCGTGGGTAAGAAAGGAGGATTAAGTCTGCATGCAAAAAATGCGGTAGCTGGGGTTCGAGGGACGGTCTACAGGATGAACGTCACAAAGGACAATTCAACAGTTGTCAAGGTTTATTCAGGCGAAGTTACCGTTCAAAAACCTTCACAGATTGCCGGCCAAACTCCGAGTAAGGTAGAATCTCCCCATCCGGTTCCAGGCCCGCATCCGGTTCCAGGCCCTAAAAAAGTTTCAATGGAAGAATGGACCTATATTGTACGAGCAATGCAACAGATTGTTATCAATCCGGATGGAACTATAGAAGAACCGACAACATTTTCTGCGCAGGCTGACAGTAATGAGTGGGTTCGATGGAATCAGAAGCGTGACCGAAAAAATCGATAAGCAATCTATTACAATGACACTTCCTAATCTGCTGACCATTCTCCGCATAGTGCTAACCCCTGTTTTTGCTATCTGTCTTATAAACCATGCCTATAAAAATGCCTTTTGGATCTTTGTCGTGGCTGGAGTCAGTGATGGGCTGGACGGTTTTATCGCCAGAGTATTCCGACAAAAGAGCGAACTTGGCGCCTATCTCGACCCGATTGCTGACAAGCTCCTCATATCGACTGCTTTTATCATACTCGCCACGGTTCAATTTATTCCGAGCTGGTTGACTGTTATTGTTATTGCACGAGATATTCTGATAATTTTTGGAATCGCATTGTTGTTTATTACAAATCATAATGTTGAAATAAAACCGAGCTTTTTGAGCAAAATCACTACAGTGGCTCAACTGCTAACCGTTTTTGCTGTTTTGTTAAAACCATATGTTTCAAAGATTACAGTGGTGCATCAACCTCTTTTTATATCTGCTGCCGTCATGACAGTTCTTTCCGGGTTTCAGTATATTTACAAGTGGCTAAAAATTCTTCAAAATACTCATTAAAATAATGAACAAAAAGTATTGTCATCAGAAATTTGAAAACTCATTATCTTGAACCTTTTTCGCCATGAAATCCCCCTAAATCCTCCTTTATCAAAGGGGGACTTTTAGGTGTTCTCTCTATCAAAGGGGGACAGGGGGGATTTTTTCAATTTTCAAATTTCTGGTCATTGATATAAAAGCTCTACAGGCATTTTTCTTGACAGTAAGTAATATAATTGATATTAAAATTGTTTTGAATTTTTAGGGGTTTTGTGTGTTATAACGCCCAGAAAATGAGATCATTTACAGAGACCTTTGCACAACGTGACATTTTTTTGTCAGGCAAGCCCCCGGCCCGTGGGGCCTACGCCCCGGAGGGGAAGGCAAAAATGGCAGTTGTGCAAAGGTCTCGTATAGGCGCGTAGCTCAGGGGGAGAGCGCTACCCTGACACGGTAGAAGTCAAGAGTTCAAATCTCTTCGCGCCTACCATAGATACTGGTTAAATAGTCAAGTCGTAGAATGGTCAAGTGGTTGGGAACTTAAGCTCTACTCGACGACTCGACGGTTTAACGACTCGACTAATTGCGAAGCAAAATTGTATGTCAACTATTACAGTTACACTTAGCGATAGCTCTGTAATCGAATGCGAACCTCCGTGTACGGAGGGGTTTGAGGTATTGCGTCACAGCACGGCGCATATCATGGCGCAGGCGGTAAAGGACCTTTATAAGGATGTAAAGATTGCCATAGGCCCCGCTATTGAAAACGGTTTTTATTATGATTTTGATTACGAAGGGACTTTTTCTCCGGATGATCTAAAGAAGATAGAAGAGAAGATGAAGGCCTTGATTAAGGCTGGACTTCCTTTTCAACGTGAAGTGATCCCCAGGGAAAAAGCAATTGAACTGTTCCAGGAGATGGGGGAACCATATAAAGTAGAGATCCTCGAAGAAATACCTGATAAAGAGGTGTCTATTTACCGTCAAGGCGATTTTGTGGATCTCTGTCGAGGCCCACATATAGCTTCGACAAAAGGGGTTAAGGCCTTTAAATTGACACATGTTGCAGGCGCTTACTGGCGGGGAGATGAGTCCCGCAAGATGCTACAGAGGATTTATGGCACATCCTTCTTTGACAAAAAATCCTTAAAAGACCATCTTAACAGGTTGGCAGAGGCCGAAAAGAGGGATCACCGACGTCTTGGCAAGGCCCTTGATCTTTTCAGTACCAGCAATGAAGTCGGAGGGGGAATGATTCTGTTTCACCCCAAGGGCGCTATTCTCAGAAATATAATTGAGGATTTTGAAAAGAGAGAGCATCTTCGACGTGGGTATCAGATGGTGATGGGGCCGCAGATTCTCAAAAGAGAGCTTTGGGAGAAATCAGGCCACTTTGACAATTACCGGGAAAGTATGTATTTTACTGAAATCGACGGGGAAGCTTACGGTATCAAACCGATGAATTGCCTTTCCCATATGTTGATTTACAAGTCACGGATGCGTAGTTACAGAGATCTCCCGATTCGCTATTTTGAACTTGGCACCGTGCATAGACATGAGCGTTCCGGGGTGCTTCATGGACTTTTCAGGGTGCGCCAGTTTACTCAGGACGATGCGCACATTCTGTGTCGCCCGGATCAACTCAATGAGGAAATAAAAGGGGTTATTCGTTTTGTTGTCGATGTAATGAAGTTGTTCGGTTTTGACTATGAGTTAGAGATTAGTACCAGACCTAAGAAATCGATAGGCACGGATGAAGACTGGGAACGCGCAACCAACGCACTCGTTAAAGCTGTTGAGGATTATGGCCTTCCCTATGATATTAATGAAGGGGATGGGGCCTTTTATGGTCCAAAGATCGATGTTAAGTTGAAGGATGCTTTAGAACGGAGCTGGCAGTGTGCCACTATTCAATGTGATTTTACGTTGCCTGAGCGGTTTGATCTGACATATATCGGAAGCGACGGGGCAAAACACCGACCGGTAATGTTACATCGGGTGATTCTCGGGGCCATAGAGCGGTTTCTCGGTGTTTTGATCGAGCATTACGCGGGAGCGTTCCCAACATGGCTTGCTCCGGTCCAGGCGGTAGTTCTTACGATTACTGAACGTCAGAATCCCTATGCCGAGGAGGTATATAGCCGGCTGCTGAACGCGGATATTCGTGTAGAAAAAGATCTTCGTAATGAAAAGTTGGGACTCAAAATTCGAGAAGCTCAGATGCAAAAGATACCATATATGCTTGTGATAGGTGACAAAGAGGTCGCAAATAAAGCCGTTGCGCCCAGACGAAGGGGGGGTGAACAGATGCCTCCCATGTCGATTACCGACTTTGTCGATGAGGTCAAAGGGGTTTGCAAACGGGAGATGTACTTAGGAGGTGAAATATAGCTAAGCGAGTTAATGTAAATAAGAGGATTCGTGCGAGGGAGGTTCGACTTATAGACGAAGCGGGTGAACAGCTGGGGGTTGTGCCGCTCAGCCAAGCTTTGGAAACCGCGGGAACAAGGGGATTGGATCTTGTGGAGGTAGCCCCAACTTCAAAACCTCCGGTCTGTCGGATTATGGATTATGGAAAATACAAATACGATCAGAAGAAAAAATTTCAAGAGGCCAAAAAGAAACAGTCAACCGTCCAGCTCAAGGAGATTAAGATTCGTCCCAAGACCGGCAGCCATGATATCGAGGTAAAATTACGCCATGTCAAGCGTTTCTTGGAAAATCGAGACAAGGTAAAGATATCGATGCAGTTTAGAGGGCGCGAGATTGCTTATACCAATCTCGGTAGAGAGTTAATGCAAAAGGTGGCTGAGTTGACATCTGAGTTTGCCGTTGTGGAAGAGTTCCCCAAGATGGAAGGCCGACGTATGATAATGATTCTGGCGCCGAAGTAGAGAATAGAGAACAGAAGTCAGAAAGTAGAAAATAGAGATCTGAAATTCGGGTCCTGATTTAATAATTACAGAGATTTTGCGAAGGGGATAATAGTCATGCCAAAAATGAAAACAAACAGAGGCGCCGCAAAGCGCTTTAAAGTTACGGGCAAAGGTAAGATCGTTCGATCAAAGGCTTATGCCAGCCATATCCTTACCAAGAAGACAACAAAGAAAAAAAGGAATATGCGTAAAGGCGGATTGGTCGACGGGACAAACCTTGCAAGTGTAAAAAAGATGATTCCTTACGCTTGATAAGACTCTCATTTAGCATTGATCATTTAACATTTGTCATCTGTCCCCGCCGTGGCGGGGGTAAATGCCCAATGATCAATGATAGATGATAAGACCAAGATAAGCAGATTTTTGAGGTCTTTGGATGAGAACATCTTTTCCAAGGGCCTCATGATATTTTATAAGGAGAGAGTTATGTCACGTGTTAAGAAAAGTGTGAAGAGTAGACGACGTAGAAAAAAGGTCCTGAAGCTGGCCAAGGGGTTCCGAGGGGGTAGAAGCAAGCTTTACCGCACTGCCGCCGATGCTGTAGATAGGGCGCTCAGATATGCCTATCGAGACAGGAGGCAGAGAAAACGAGAGTTCAGGAAGCTTTGGATTGTTCGTATCAATGCGGCCGCACGTTTAAATAATCTTTCATACAGCCGTTTGATGAACGGATTAAAAAAGGCCAAGGTTGCATTAGATCGAAAGAGCTTGGCCGATATAGCAATATTTGATCCTGTGGGTTTTGGCAAGATAGCCGAACTTGCCGCAGGGAATTTATAATCGTTTGACCTTACCGCAAAGGCGCAAAGAATTTAGCCGCCTTCGGCGGGACTTCTCTGACAGGATTCACAGGATTTACATGATTTTTCTTTATCCTGATCATCCTGTGAATCCTGTCTAACAAAAAGGAAATTCCTATACAATCAAGTTGCTTGTCCGTTGTTTATGTTTTGCAACGGACCACGGACAACTGACATATTGTTTTTTTGGAATATTCATGAAAGCCGAGCTTGAAAAGATCGAAAAAGAGGCCCTGGAGCTTCTTAAAACAGATTTGGGCCTGGATGAAATAAAAGCGCTGCAAGTCAAGTGCCTGGGAAGAAAAGGCCTTGTTACCGGATGTTTGCGCAATGTTTCTTCTCTTCCGCAAGAAGAACGACCTAAAATAGGGCAGTTAGCGAACAAAGTTAAGAAAGTACTTGAAGGAGCCTTCAAAAAGGCCCTGAAAGAATGCTCCGCAAAGGAAGCAAGACCTGGGGCAGGTATAGATGTGACGTTGCCCGGACGGCCTCTTTTGCGGGGAACAATACATCCCATCATCCAGATTATGCAGGAGATCAGTGATGTTTTTTCACGTCTCGGGTTTGAGGTGTTGGAAGGGCCGGATATCGAATCAGATTACTATAACTTTGAGGCGCTGAATCTTCCGAAAGATCATCCCGCCCGGGATATGCAGGACACCTTCTATATCTCTGAGAATGTGGTTCTGCGTACTCATACTTCTCCCATCCAGATCAGAACCATGGAAAAACGGCAGCCTCCGATTCGAATGATCGGTCCGGGTAAGGCTTACCGCGTTGATTCCGATATCTCCCACACTCCGATGTTTCATCAGGTGGAAGGACTCATGGTGGATGAGAACGTCTCTTTCGGAGATCTGAAGGGGATACTGACTATATTTGTTCATCAGATGTTTGATGAAACTATAAGCCTTCGATTTCGTCCTAGTTTTTTTCCATTTACCGAACCGAGCGCTGAGGTGGACATAGAATGTGTCCTCTGCCGGGGAAAGGGATGCAGAGTATGTTCCCATACCGGCTGGTTGGAAATACTGGGCGCAGGCATGGTCGATCCCGCTGTTTTTAAATATGTCGGCTATGACAGTGATCGCTATACAGGGTTTGCTTTTGGCATGGGAATAGAGAGGATCGCCATGCTGAGATACGGAATTGAAGATATTCGTAGACTATACGAAAACGATATCCGATTCCTTCACCAATTTTGAGTAACGTAAAACCGTTTATCTCACCGCAAAGACGCAAAGAACGCAAAGGAAAACATGATTAAATCGGATCTGTTTCATATATCAATATTCGAAGTTTATCCTCTAAGAACGAATAGCCAATGGCCTTTAAGACTTTCTTTGCGATCTTTGCGTCTTTGCGGTGAATTATTATTGAGTAACAACCCATGAAGATTAGTTTAGGCTGGATCAAGGATTACGTAAATATTGATATAGATGTCAATCAATTAGCCGACGCTCTCACTATGGCGGGGCTTGAAGTTGAAAGCGTTACGGATAGATATGCCTATCTCGACAGCGTTGTAGTTGGAAAGATTGTAAATATATCCCCACATCCAAACGCCGACAACTTGTCTATATGTAATGTGGATATGGGCGAAGGGTTTCGATCGATCGTATGCGGCGCACCAAACATTCATGTCGGGAACCTGGTCCCCGTGGTACTCCCGGGTACTGAACTCCCCTCAGGCATAACCGTCCAGGAAGCGGCAATACGGGGAGAAATATCGCACGGAATGCTCTGCTCTGAGTCGGAACTCGGTCTTGGTGATGATACTTCCGGGGTCCTGATACTTGCCGATACAGCAAGGCCCGGGACCAGGATTAAAACGGCTATGAATTTGTCCGATACCGTTATGGAGATCGATCTTACACCAAACCGTTCTGATTGTTTAAGCCTTTTGGGGATTGCCCGTGAGATCGCGGCCATTCTCAAAAAAGATTTGAATTACCCGAAGATTAAACTCCCTGCCGGCGACCGACCCATATCAGAGCAGACCTCGGTTATAATTGAAGCGCCGGATCATTGTTTCCGATATGCCGCCCGGCTTATTACCGGTGTGAAAATTGGCCCTTCGCCGTCGTGGCTACTCAATCGGTTGGAATCGATCGGATTGCGGTCCATAAATAATGTGGTCGATGTAACTAACTTTGTCTT